>JAIFLK010000386.1 GCA_020049115.1 Chloroflexota bacterium
AAGTTTTATACAACATCCCCTTAGACCTGCAAGGTTTCCAAAACCTTGTAGGTCTGCAAATCATGGCTTACTTTAATTGCGGCAAAACATACACCTCATTGGGGTGAAATACAGGTTTTTCTTTATCTAAGTGAGGGTTGTGCAATAACACTTCTTCTTTAAATTCATTCCAAGTCATATAGCCTTTAACTTGAGGTTCGACTGTTTGTTTCCAAATATCCCAGGGTGTCATATCTTTAGAGAGATTTTTCAGTTCATAAACCCAAACTATTTGCCGTTCTTTTGGGGGATTTTCTACTTCACGATACAATAGTGTAGGGGCAGGTGATGAGGAGGTGGGTATAATAAAGGGTTCAACTGGTTGATTCGAAGTTATTGGATTATATATTAATTTAAATGAAGAAGCACATTGCCAACAAGCGATACAAACTAAAAATAAACCAATGTATCCTATATAAAAATAAAGACGTGCTAGAAATATACGCGGTTTATTAAAAATAGATGGAGTTACAGTTTCATTAACAGGATATTTATCACATATTTTACTTACTACTGTCATGGCAGCCTTAAGTTCTAAGTGAAAGAACTCTCGCGCATTATTCACCCGTACATCAGACAATTTATGATGAATCTCCTTTTCTGCTTCATGACAATTAGATACCCTAAACTGATAAGCAACCTCAAATTTTGTAGGAACACCTGTTGTTGCTGAAATTTCATTCACTCGATGTTCTGGTTTGCGAGTTGTCTTGCCTATTTTGACTAAACCAGGCATAAACTCATTGGTTAAAATATAAATATACCCTGCCGTTATTTTTTCTCGTCTCATCTCAACCATTCCTCAAACTAGAATTAACCTAATCTTAACACAACTTTACTTTTTATTCAAACCATGTCAACCCATAATCCACAACGTACCCCCGAAGAAATTCAGCAAGACCTCCAAGACAAACTCGGCCAAGCCCTGCGCCGTAGCAGCAGCCCCACTGCGAGTCACGCGCCCATCAACCTGAAACGGTATCGCAAAGTCCGTTGGTTTTTTTTCAAAATATTACTTCATATTATCTGGTGGGATATATTCCTTAATCGTCCCATATTGGAATATTTCCGTCAGCCCTTGATTCCCCGTTGGCAAGCCATTGCGGGACGTTACCGTTTATTGGCCTTAGAAATGGGCGGCGTGTTGATAAAACTCGGCCAATTTTTAAGCACACGGGTGGACATTCTGCCCATTGAGGTGACGCGGGAGTTGGCGGGGCTGCAAGATGCTGTGCCACCCGTTGCCATTGATGAAGTGATTACCCAAATTGAAGCCGATTTTGGGCGGCCTGTGGCGAGCGTTTTCACTTGGTTTGACCCTCAACCATTAGGTTCGGCCTCGCTCTCGCAAGCCCATTTAGCCACCTTAGCGACAGGTGAAAAGGTGGTGGTGAAAATTTTGCGCCCAGGAATTGATGTTTTAGTTGAGACCGATTTGGCCGCGATAACCTTGGCCTTACGTTGGCTTAAGTTATATCGCCATGTCAGCAAGCGAGTTAATTTGGATTGGCTGGCGGAGGAATTTACAAATGTAACGCGAAATGAGCTGGATTTTGTAAATGAGGGACATAATGCGGAACGTTTTGCCAAAGATTTTGCCAATGACCCGCAAGTAGAAGTTCCGAAAGTGTATTGGGATTACAGTGCCAAACGCACTTTGACGCTGGAAAATGTCGGTTACATTAAGATTGGCGATTTAGCGGCGATTGAAGCGGCGGGCATTAGTCGGGCGGCGGTGGCGAAGAAGTTTTATAGTATTTATATGACGCAATGTTTCGTGACGAATTTCGTCCACTCTGACCCGCACCCTGGCAATGTTTTTATCAGGCCGCTGCGTCATCCCGATGAACCCGCCGATACGGTGTTTAAGCCAGGCGATATTGCGCCTTATAAAGCAAATCGCCCCTTTCAAGTGGTCTTTGTGGATTTTGGCATGATGGCAACCATTCCTGAGCGATTGCGCGTAGCGACCCGCGAATATGCCATTGCGTTGGGGACGCGTGATGCCTATCGGATGATCCAGGCGTATATAAAAAGTGGTTCGCTGCTACCAGGGGCGGATTTAAAGCGGCTAGAGGAAGCCCATCAAGCCATGTTTGAACGTTTTTGGGGGGTTCGCATGGGGCGGCTGAATGATGTAGCTTTGGCCGAAGCGGAACATTTTGTTACGGAATATCGGGATTTAATTCAAGATGCGCCCTTTCAATTTCAGGCCGATATGCTTTTTGTGGTGCGGGCGATTGGGATTTTATCGGGCATGGCAACCAACCTTGACCCTGAATTTGACCCTTGGACGGAAACCATACCCTTTGCGGAACGGCTGGCGCAAGAGGAAATTCAGCAAAATTGGCGCGGTTGGGCGGGCGAGGCTCTGCGGTGGGGACAGTTGCTCATCAAATTGCCTGAGCAGATGGAGCGCGTGCTTAATCTAGCGCAACGGGGCAATTTAACCATTCAAACGGCTCTCGCACCCGATACCCGTAAGATGATGATACGTTTGGAGCAGTCTATTCAACAATTGACGTGGGTGGTGTTGGCGGTGGGGCTGCTCATTGCGGGCATTTTGGCGGAGGGGCGGCTATGGTATAGCGATGGGCTGATAGGCTTGGCAATACTCTCTTTTTTGTGGGGCATGTGGCGGGGGCGACCTTAATCATTTGTGTTTCTGTTATAAGAGACACTTTGCGAGATAAGGGCTTGGATAATATTACGAGTTTTGGTTGCCCCAAAAATCTGGCGAAGAATTTCTAAAAACTCCGTTTCATTATTCGCTTTGGGTTCAATGGTTAGTTCCTCTCGTAACTCTTTTGCCAATGAGACCGTTAAAGGGTAGTTATTAATATCAAAAGAAACAACAAACATAAGATAGCTATAATTATCAAGCACAGGAGCTATCAGTTCAAAACTGTATTCAAAGTTTTTAGCTTTCTGGTCTAATGGTTCTGTAGGGGGTGAGGAAACCAGAGATGAAACTGCTATTCCAATAGGGTTATACCAAGTAGGACGCTCATAAGAAGTTATGCGCGCGTTAACTATATTTTTTGTTTTCCGTCCCAATAAAGAAGCCTGTTCTCTTAAGACATGGACAGGGCTTTTTACAACGATTTGGTCTACATTGATGTCACTAGGCCATAAATCTACCATGATGAATCTCCTTGTGGTAACGTTAGCGTAAACAAAATGGGTAAATGGTCAGACAGTTTAGGCACACCTTCTTCTAATAAGGGTACTTCTCCGTCATTATCTAAAACTTGCAAATTACTAATATTAAAATAATCTAATAACGCAGGACGTAGCATAACTTGGTCAAATATGTGCCAAAAATTGTCTTTTCCTTTGTCATAATAATATGTACCAGGAGAGCCAGGGGTAAAATCGCCAAAGAAATTCCACATTGGGTTGTAAAAATAGGGATATGACTCATTGCCCGATTTACGTCCCCCTTTTTTGGCTTGAGCTAGACTTAAGGTAGCATGCAACCCTTTCAGGTAGGTTACACCATGTTCAAAAGGATTCATGTTCAAATCGCCTACTAAGATGGTACGGGCATGGTTAACTTGTTGCTCTAATTGCCTAATTTTTTGAGCAAACAAAGGCATTTCTAAGGCTTGTTCAAATTCACTGGAACGTAATTTACTCGGTAAATGGCTAATAACCATTAAAATGCTTGGCAATCCTGGCAAAGTCAGATGACGGGCGGTAAAATGTTTCCCATCGTCAATCAGTTTCAGATGAATATCACTAAAACGGCTGAAAATCCAAATTTTCTTACAAGTTTCGCCTGGTAAAAAGTAATAAGCGGTTTGCTCATATTGATTAAGCAACTGCAATAAATCCCCTGGAACTGTTTTATTCTCATCATATTCCGCTAACATGACCACATCTACATGGTAAGTTTGCACAATGGAGGCAATATTTTTATGTAAAGGCTTGCCATTAATATTCCAAAATAAGAAAGTGGTCATGTCGTATTAGGTTGATAAAATTAGGATTACTTCGCTCTATTTTACCACGTCTAATCATTTTTCCAAATAAACTCTATAAGGAAACGTAAATAAGTAACCAAATGAAACAATTCAAAATGGTCATAATTTCATTTCTTATTGGCTTCCCCCTGCTAACATGTATCGCTTTCTTACTTTTAGTGGAGTTTTTGCTGACCCCGTATCGTCAGCCTACCCAACACACGCCGAGTCAATGGAACTTCGCCTATCAAGATATTACCTTAACGACCCAAGATGGGGTGGCAATTTCGGGCTGGTATATTCCTGGCCCGCGTTTGGAGGCCATGTTGTTGGTGCATGGGATTCATGCCAATCGTGAGGCCATGAGCGCGGAGGCTTACAATTTACATCTGGCGGGCTACCCTGTGGTGATGATTGATTTGCGCGGGCATGGCGATAGTGGCTATAGCCACTTAACGTATGGTTATAAAGAGGCATACGATGTGACGGCGGCGATAGATTACATGAGCAGCTTACCTGAAATTAAGCAAATTGGGGTCATGGGTCATTCATTGGGCGGGGCGGCGGTGGTGCGGGCAGTGGCGCATGATGACCGCGTGAAGCTGTTGATTATTCAAAGTAGTTACAATAGTTTAAACGAGGGGATTGATGATGCGTTTAATAATTTCGTTCCCTTACCCAAATGGCCTTTTGCGCCCATGATTACTTATTTCGCCGAGTTAAGAACGGGCCTTGATGTGCGTCAAATGGACTCGGCGCGCGATTTAGCCACCATGCGACCGCGCCCATTGTTGATAATTCATGGCAAGCAAGACCCCATGTTCCCCATTGCCCATGCCCGCAGAATGTTTGCCGCTGCGCCTGAGCCAAAATACCTGTGGGAGGTGGATAATTTGGTTCATCTTAATGTGGCGATAGTTTATCCACAGGCGTTCAATGAAAAAGTGTTACTTTTTTTACAAGAGGCGTTTGCTCACTAAACCCTCATTTATCCTATTTGGCTAACTACTCCGTTACATTCATGGTCAATCATGGTCATATTTACTTTTCTGTCGCTGATTTATCTGCTTAGTCAGTCGCTTAAAATCTTTGGCCTTACGGCGGCGGTCAGCTTCAGATTGTTCTAAAATAGCCCGTTCCCGTTGTAGCCGCAGATAACTTTGATAGCG
>JAIFLK010000262.1 GCA_020049115.1 Chloroflexota bacterium
CTTTTGTAACACCGCCTCCAACTCTACAGGCAAATGAGGGTTTATACTCCGCAAGGGTGGCGGCGTATCCATGAAATGTGCCTTCATATATTCAGGCGGAGTCAGGGCTTGAAAAGGCAATTTCCCCGTTAGCATTTGAAACAAAATAATCCCCATCGCGTAAACATCACTCTGCGCGCTGACCTTGCCCTCAAAATGTTCGGGACTCATATACGCGGGTGTGCCGATAACCCCGCGGCTGGTCATGGAAGTGGCTTCCGTCAATTTGGCAATGCCAAAATCGGACAAATAGGGCTGCCCTTGCTCATCTAACAGAATATTGCCAGGTTTCAAATCACGGTGAATAATCCCCTTGCCATGCGCCTCATCTAACGCCCCCGCCAAGCGGCTAAACATGGTGGCTGTTTCCGCCACAGGAATCGCGCCCCGTTTCAAACGGTCTAATAATGAACCACCGTGCATCAGCCGCATCACCAAATAGGGTTGCCCTTTATCCTCGCCCGCGTCATGCAACGGTACAATCGCCGCATGATTTAACTGCCCAATGGTGCGGACTTCCCGTTGAAAGCGCGCCAAAAAATCGCCATCTTGCAAAAACTCACGCGGCAACACCTTCACGGCCACCTCCCGCCCAATGTGCGGGTCAACCGCCCGATAAACCACCGCCATGCCACCCCGCCCTAATTCACCTTTAAGTTCATAACGCCCCATGGTTTCCATGAAGAAACCCTCCTTATTGTAATAATTGCGACTGCGAGAGCTACAACGAATAAAGAAATAAGCAATGAGTTGCGTTTTATTCGTTTGTTTCTTCATTCGTTGTAGCCCCCCAAGTATACCATAAAGTTATAAACAACCTAAATATAGCTTAGATATGCCCTAGTCATCAGGTGACTTGAAGTCACCTGATGACTAAATCACTATGGACTCTGATTATTGACTCCCATTTTAGATTAAACTACAATTCTCTTTTCATTCATTTAATTCACCCATTCGCTGTAGCCACCTAAATTATGACCGAATGTTCCGCTTGTGGTACCACCTTAAATAGTTATGACACCCACTGCCCCACCTGTGGGCGTGAAACGGCCCATTATCACCGTCAGCGACGCTGCCTAAACTGTGGTACACCCGCCGTGCAAAAGGCCAAAACCTGCCTCATGTGCGGCAATCCCGTAGACAGTTTAGCTCTGAACACCTCCATGTTGAGTGGCTCATGGGCCAGCATGGTGGTCGGCACAATTATCATTATTAGTCTGGTAATTTGGGTCATGCAATATCAAACTCAAGCCAGTAACTTAGTGGTCGTCGTCACCCCCTCCCCCGTCATCGTTCGCACCCTTATCCCCACCGCCACCGCCAGCCCCTTCCCTACGGCCACCAGCACCGAAACCACCACGCCTACCTCCACCCCCACCCCACAACCCACCTTACAAAGTTATACGATTGAATCGGGTGATAATCCCTCCACCATTGCCGAGCAATATGGGGTCTCGGTGGAAGAACTGCTCGCCCTGAACCAGATAGATGATGTCAGTACATTACAAGTTGGGCAAACCTTGCTCATCCCCTATATCCCTGGCAAAACCACCACCGCCCCCGAACAAACTGACCTGAGCAGCTTACCGCAAATTCGTTATACCATTGACCCAGGGGATACGCTGCTTGATTTA
Source organism: Chloroflexota bacterium (assembly GCA_020049115.1). GTDB lineage: Bacteria > Chloroflexota > Anaerolineae > 4572-78 > J111 > JAIFLK01. The sequence continues at coordinate 1,674 of JAIFLK010000262.1, forward strand.
GCCTTCAAATATAAAACTTCTATTGAAAATATTTTGTTGGTGAACCCAGGCGTAGATTTGGATATTTTATCCATCGGCCAAGAAATTAACATTCCGTTAGCCACCCCCACGCCCACCTTCACCCCCTCTCCCACCTTCACCCCTAGCCCCACGCCAGGGCCACCTTACCCCTCGCCGCACCTCCTCAGCCCCGCCGATAAGAAAACTATTGATAAGCCTAACATCCTTTTTAGCTGGACAACCTCTGGTTTATTACAAGAAGATGAATTTTACGTTGTTCAACTCACTTGGGCCGATGGCTCACATCGCGAGGCCTGGGTGAAAAATAATAGCTGGCGGATTACCAAAGCTGAACGCCCCGCCAGCGGCCCCATTACCTGGACTGTTACCATTATGCAACAAACCAATGCCCTCACCGACAGCCACCCCAGCGGAGTCAGTCGGACCGAGGCCGCATTACCTCAAAATTTTTTATGGCCTTAGGCCAATGAGTAATGAATAATGAGTAATGAATAACAATTTACTCATTACTCATTATTCATTACTCATTATTCATTGTTATGACCAAACAAACCATTCTCTACACTGGTAAAGGTGATTTAGGTTACACCAGCTTACTGGGCAAAGAAAAAGTTCTTAAGCATGATTTACGCCCCGAAGCCTACGGCACGATTGATGAAGCCACTGCTTTCATGGGCTTGGCCCGCGCCTACCCTGAAACAAGTGAGCGCACGAAAACTATCTTATTACATGTTCAACGGGATTTATGGATTTTAATGGGCGAGTTAGCCACCGCCGCCGAAGCCGATTTTCAACTGCCGCAAATTATCACGGCAGAGCAAGTGACTTGGCTCGAAGCGGAAACCGATAAACTCGGCGCAGAAACCCCACCCTTGCGCCAATTTGTCGCCCCAGGGGATACCATGACGAGTGCCTGGTTAGAAGTCGCCCGTACGGTGGTGCGGCGCGGCGAACGATGTGTTACCCGCCTAAGCTATGAAGAAAAAGTAGCCAATGGTGAAATTATTCGTTATCTTAACCGCCTTTCCTCCTTGTTATTCGCCTTAGCGCGTTACGAAGAATTTATTTTAGGTCAACAAACAACGTTAATGCGTGGTTAAGGTGAGGGAGTCCAAATCTTTAGATTTGACTCTAACAAATCTAAAGATTTGGACTCCTCGCGAACTTTCGCGCCATCCGAGTCGTGTTACCCTTACACCCACTCACTGTCCATTTTCCCATTGCCCTATATTGCCTCGGCGTTTTATTTACCTTACTTTATCTGTGGCGGCCTCGGCTAGAGTATGACCACTTTGCCCAATGGTCTTTTACTTTAAGCTGGCTGAGTATGCTGGTCAGCATGGGGGTGGGTCTCATTGACCAAAATCAGTTGTCCCTCAGCGACCCACGTCGTAATGAAATTGATACTCATATTACAGCCGCTATTGCGCTATTTATCGTGACGAGTGGTGTAGTTTATGCTCGTTTACGCTGGCCAGATGTGCTATATCGTTACCGTTTGGTCTACCTAACGGCTACCCTACTTGGCATGGGCTTGGTCATTTGGACAAGCAAGTTAGGCGGCCAATTAGTCTACCGACTTGGAATTGGCATTTATACTGATAGTTTCCATTAAGAAAAAATTTCGACCTGATTTGTAGGGACGTACCCTTGTGGTCGCCCTGGTGGGTAGGGACAAGCCCTACCCTTACGACAAAATCTGGATATACTGAGTATCAGTATATCCAGATTTGGGTGCAACAACTAAATTCCCCTCACCCCCGCCCCTCTCCCAAAGGGCGAGGGGGAGACAAGATACTCCCTCTCCCATTGGGAGAGGGTAGGGGTGAGGGGGCTAAATCTTGATATACTGAGTATACATGGCACGCGAACTGAATATAACGGCAAACCCGCCGTTATTGGTGTAGCTTTAGATATTACTAGCCGTAGGCAAGCCGAGCGATTATTGACTGAATATAATCATACGTTAGAACAGCAAATTGAGGAAAGCACGATGTTGCTAGAGGCGCGGGTTGATGAGATTTCCGTTTTGAGTGCTATCACTCAGGCTCTCGCCTCTATTCGCGATACCCCCACCGCTTTAACAATTACGGCTCGCACCATGACCAAACTTTTTAATGCGTCAAAAGTCGTAATCACCTTGCTAAACGAACACACCCATGAACTCACGATTATCACTGAGGCCAGCCAACGAGCCTATTTGCCTAACCTGATGGGCTTAAGTATAACGTTAAAAAACCATCCTATCCTAAGTCAAATCATCGCAAGCGGCCAAACATTGCTCATCCCTAAAGCCCAAATCGACCCCAAAATTGAATTGTGGCGACCCTTGTTGCAAACCCAACAAGTCCAATGTTTAATGTTAATTCCGTTGTTAGCGCGCGGCCAAGCTATTGGCGGTTTAGCCATTGCCTCTGACCAAATGGAACATGTGTTTAATGAGTCAGAAATTATTTTAGCCGAAACGATTGCTAACCAAATTGCGGGAACACTGGAAAACGCCCGTTTATTTGATGAAGAACAACGCCAACGACAAGTAGCAGAACAACGTACTCAGGAGCTTTCCCAAGCTCTCAATCACCTACAAGCCACGCAAAATCAACTCATGGTACAAGAAAAAATGGCCTCGTTGGGTGAACTAACCTCTGGCATTGCTCATGAAATTAAAAACCCGCTTAACTTTGTTAATAATTTTGCTCTCATGTCCCTTGAATTACTAGCCGAGTTACAAAAATTACTGGAGTATCAATCGACTTATTTAACGCCAGAAGTGGTCACTGAAATGATGACACTTTTAGAGTTATTACTTTCCAATGCCCAAAAAATCTATGAAAATGGTGAGCGAGCCGATAGCATTATCCGAAGTATGCTTCTACACTCTCGCAGTCATGGCGGTCAAACCCAAAAAGTGGATATTAATATTTTATTACGAGATGCTATTAGTTTAGCTTATCATAGCCTTAAAGCGAAAGATAGTCGGTTTAATATCGTTATTGAAACAAATTATGACCTAACCCTTGAACCGCTCATGGTAATGCCCCAAGATTTGAGCCGAGTGTTTGTTAATATTATCACAAATGCTTGCTATGCTGCTGATAAAAAACAATATCAGTTCATTGAAATTGAAACAACCAACTCCACCTACACCCCGCAATTATGGGTCACGACCAAAAATAAGGCTGGGGCCATCGAGATTCGCTTTCGTGATAATGGCCTCGGCATCCCTGAAGAAATTCAAGATAAAATATTCAACCCTTTTTTTACCACGAAAACCACCGGTGAAGGCACGGGGTTGGGCTTATCCATGAGTTACGACATCATTGTACAAGGCCATCAAGGCCAAATTACTGTACATTCAATTGAGGGCGAATGGACGGAATTTATCATTACACTCCCTAAAACTTAGAGTTAGGACTTACGCAAACACCTCACCCCAGCCCTCTCCTACGTAGGAGAGGGAGCGAAACCTCCCTCC
>JAIFLK010000099.1 GCA_020049115.1 Chloroflexota bacterium
GTGGTCAATTCCAGGTTGGCCTCATTACCACTCAGGGCAATTGCCAATTCAGCTTCTTTCGTGGCTTCTGTGGGCAGGGCTTCACAAAATGGACAGCTCACTTTTTGGGTATAGGCCGAGAACGGAATAAATATTAAGGATTTCGTCTTGGCATCGCCTTCCCAAGCTGCCGTATCTTCATCGGGATTCGTCGCGGCCAGAGAATAACGCCAGGTATTGGCCTTGTAATCCACCATAACGTAAGCCTCTTGGCCAGGCCAATTGTTGTCATATACCATAATGTGATAAATGCCGTTGCCTTTATCCACCACCCCATACGCCAACAGCGAGTGACCGCCACCGCTGCGGCTAAATACCCCTAAATCAACGGGCTGTTTCAGGGCTAACAACGCCTCAACAATTTGGCGGGGCGTGCCATTCACTTGTTGGGCTAATACTTCGTCCGTCACCTGCAACGTCCAATCTTTGGCAATTTGGCGCATGGCGGGCGGGTTCTGTTGGATTTGAAACGTCAACTCGGCCCCTGCCGTAAAGCGACCAAGCTCTAACTGTTTATTAAAAAAGCGCGCACTCGCCACCGTAAAGCCCGCACAATGGCCTGATGCCATGTAATCATTCATAGTATCAATCCACAACTGCGTCTCAGGGTAAGGGGTACAATTTGCGCCCTGACCCGACGCGCAAATGCGCGCCCCAAACAACTCCTGCACCTCCAGGGGAGTCAACTGGCTATCAGGGAAATGCTTCCCATAATTACGAAAACCAAACCCATCTTCACTCACCTGAAAGCCAATATTAAAACCACTGCCAGGCGAGGGCATGGTGGAATTATTGGGTTTAGCCACGGCGGGCGGCGTTACTTTATCATTACTTTCATCTTCCGTAATGGCGAAGATAGCCGATAAATTAGGCAGCGTCCCACCCTGATAGGACTTACGCAAAAATCGCGGAGTTAGCACGCCCTCGTGCTAACAGTGACACACAAGGGCGTGTGTCACTTCTCAAAATGAACGGTTTTGCGTAAGTCCTATGATGTAATCAATGGCATCAAAAAAGGACAAAGCTATTTTACTTGCCTTATCCTTTTTAAGCTATACTGCGCGAGGGCATGAATTAAACTTTTCTGGAGTGCAAACCTAAAGGTTTGCCCCACGATAAACGGGCAAACCTAAAGGTTTGCACTCCAATTTATCCCCTTGCGTGGTATACAAAAGCCAGAGTGCTTTTATGATTATGCTTTCCCTCATCCCCCTCACCTCGCCCAATGGGCGAGGTGAGGGCTGATATTTACTTTCGATTGATTATCGGCAGGTAAGTATGATGGCCTAAATCAAAGCCCACAATCACGGGGTCATGGTCAGAAGCGCGATAGGGATTTGCCGCGTACAAACTGGTTATTTGCGCCGCCGTCTTAAACTCAACGTTATAATCCAACACGGGCGGCTCATCGGCGTTGATATGCCATTCGGCAATATCCGTCATTTGGTTCGCCAAGCTGGGGCTGGCTAAAGCATGGTCAAGATAGCCCCATTGCCCACCAAAAACGTAAGAATAAGCCTCATCACCCAATTTATCTTGAATAAGATTGACATATCCCTTATTCTTCAACGTAGTAATGGGGTCTTCCATCGCGTAGGCGTTCAAATCGCCCACAATGAGCATGTCAGGGTCATGGCTGCCCGTTGGGTCAGTCGCTAACCAATCAGCCAAAATATTAGCGGCTTGGACGCGGTCAGGAGTCCAACAGCCTTGCCCATCGTTTTTATCCGCATTAGGGTCGCCTGCGACGGGACAGCTACTCTTCGATTTGAAATGATTCGCCACAACGGTTAACATTTCACCTGTCGCATTATCCTTAAAGGTTTGGGCTAAAGGCGGACGAGTATTAACCGCAAAAACACCTGTAATGACGGTTTGCGCCAAACCGACGGGAGTCACTTTAGCGGGTTTGTAAATCATGGAAACCTTGATGGCATCGGTGCCTAGCCCTTTGGCGGGGTCAGTAACCATCATGTAACTATTTGCCCCTGCAACGGCGTTCAAACTATTCACCAAATCAATCAACGCGGCATTGGTGATATGGTTTTCAATTTCCATCAAGCCCACAATATCCGCGCCCGTGCCGATAATGGCGGGGACGAGTTTATCGCGTTGACGTTGTAACTCTAGGGTCGTGGTTGCGCCGCGTGAACCTAACGTTACAAAGTAATTTAATGTATTAAAACCAACAACTTTGAGCGAACCACTCACATCAACCGAAGTATTAGGGCGGGGATTAGCCACCGTAAAGGTTGGAGTAAGGGTCGGTTGTAGGCGATAAGCTGAAGAACCATAGCTTAACACGCCCGTTAGATTAGCCACTGAATCGCCACCACGCAAAGGGTTACCCGCGCTAAGACCTGGCGCAGGGTAGGGAATGACGGCAGGATTTTGGACATTACTACCGTCATCTAACACAATGCGGGCCAGGTCATTGGCTGCTTGCACCGCTTGCGCGGCCGCACCTGGCAACGCAATGTGAGTTGGAATCGGTTGGCGACTGGTCGCTAAAATGGTTTCACCAAAACGCCCCAATTGGAAATGTTCCGTCACATAGAGCGTTTGCGGCATTCGCACTACCATGCCTTCATACGCTTCCAGGGCGGTGGTGCTGCTGACAGGTAACGTAACTTCTGTCGCGGTGACAACATTGCCACTGCTTACTTTGTTAAGAGAGCTAATGAGATTGAGACGGGTTAAGCCACTGGCTTCCTCCACCATGCCCGTCACTTGGACTAAATCACCGACCGCCACATCCACTAAGGTACTATTAACAAAAATTCCGTCAGAGGTGGCGGGATCATTATCACCAGGGAAGGCTTGCATGAAAAAGCCACTTAATTGGCTTGAGGCTTGGAAATCACCAACCACTGTGCCTTCAGCTTTAACCGTTTGACCGCTAATGGGGCTAGTATTGGTCAGCCCTTGAATGGCGGAGATAGTGGCTGAGTTGGCCAGGGCAGTTATTCGCCCTTCAATAGCGGGTGAAATGGTTTTGTTAGGTTGAGTGGCAATGTAATTGGCAACTGCATCATCAAGGGCGGTGCCAAACTCATGAAAATCCAACCCATTATTACGAAACACTACGTAACCATCGCCCCCGTTACGCATAAAATTATTAGTAACAATTTTATAATGAGCATTGGGGTCAAGCGGTATATATGTACTCCCACTCAAAACCGTAACCGAAATAATACGTGAATTAACTGGTTTATTGGGATTCCAAACAAAATGTAACCCTGAAATTTGAGGGAAGCGACCATTAGAACTTTTATCAAAGTTACTGACTCCATTTTCAAGCGCAGAAATAACATGCGTTCCTGTCAATTCTAGCCCAGCAATGGTGTTACCAAAAGGTAATACTTCCAACACTTCCCCCCGACTAATCTCGCCCACATTAATGGAAGCGCGTAAACCACCCCCATTTTGGAAAGCGATTTGGTATTGATTAGCAGGATTAATTTTATTAATTTCTGACAACATGGCATCCGCCACAAAGTTACCCATGGCACATTCACCCAAACGGCAAAGCTGTACCGTTCCTGCTAAAATGGGCAGATTGACGGTAGTGGTGCCAATCATGGTGGCCCGCAAAGCCTCTACTGGCGGGCGGAAACTCGCCACAATCGCCTCCAGCGTGGGATCTTTGGCAATACTAGACTTCATAAAAATAGGTTCGCCTGCAGAACTAACGACTTTACCTGCCGCGTCAAAACCTACATCCAAATGACCCAGATAACGCCCCCAGGAAGCTGCCGTAACAACTAACACTTGGTTGCCATCTAAATCGGTTACATTGGTGGGATACGGCCCTTCGGGGATGTCAATATTCCCAGGATAAGTCGTATTGGTACCCACCAAAGTATAAATGAAAGTGTGGCTATGGCCGCCTACAATCACATCTACATTTTTCACTACTTTACCTAAAGCCACATCTTCCAAATAACCTAAATGGCTTAAGGCAATAATTTTGTTAATCCCTTGCGCCATCAAGCGGTCGGCCTCGGATTGCAAAGAGGTTACGGTATCACTGAAAACTACATTACCCTCTGGACTAGAGGTAAGAACTGTGTCAGGCGTGGTCAAACCGATAATCCCAATGGCTTCGCCATTCACTGTGACCACCGTGCTAGGTTTAATTTTACCCGCAGGAATGTTCGGGTTGTTAATATTGGCACTTAGCACTGGAAAATTCGCTCCATCAAGCAATTTTTCCAACATCGGAGATTGGTCATCAAATTCATGGTTGCCAATCGCCATGGCTTGGTAGCCCATCACATTCATGGTGCTGGTTACAATTTTAACTTTATTCAAATTGTAAAACAGCGTCCCTTGAAATTGGTCGCCCGCATCTACTAACAAAGTATTAGGGTAACTCGCGCGAAGCTCGTTAATTTTCGTCATCAAACGAGGCACGCCCGCAATACAATTGGTGCTAGTGATAAAAGCACAGGCCGCGCCACCGTCTTGGTACTGGTCAATGTGGGCATGAACATCATTGGTGTGTAAGACCGTTAAGGTAAACACAGCAGCTTGCTGGCGTGGTGCGCCATTGGGCGCAGCCTCGGCGGTCATGGGCTGATTTAAAGCCACCAGTCCCATAACAAAGATTAACGTTACTAACCCTAACAAACTAGCGCTGAGTAAACGGCGTAAGACAGATATAGAAATAATCATGCTCGGTTTCAAAGTTACTTGCTCCATACTATAAGCTAATTCACATTTTACCAGCCTTTATAAGGTTTTGAACCTTATAAAGGCTATAAAAGAGATATTTTTAGGAAAGTTTGGGTTTAGGGCGATGAGAATGTTCAGAAGCCCTGGGGAATAAAACAGGTTAGGTATATCAAAATTACGTTATCGTCAGGCCAATAATCAACTTCCTCCTTGTGACTTTGCTGGAGTCCAAATCTTTAGATTTGACGGCGAACAAATCTGAAGATTTGGACTCCAAGTCATGACCTCTCGCAGCATCACACAGTTTTTACAAGTGGCGAGTAGGTTACATGATTTTTGAAAAAAAGGCAACAATAATAGGACTTACGCAAAAAGGCAAAATCCCCCCCCTCAGTCCCCCCCAAAGGGAGGGAAGTTTTACTCCCTCTCCTACGTAGGAGAGGGCTGGCGTAAGTCCTAAATAAAAATGAACACTGAAAAATGAGAAGCAAGAACCATGTAAAATTGCCCTTTGCCCCCACTCATTATAAAATCCGCCCCATGCTAACCAAACAAACCTTAACCCTACTCACCTTAGCCCTCACTAGTAGCCTCATTGCCCTACTCATGCTGGAGGGCGGCTTACGTTTATTGCCTAGTCCACCCATTCTCTTTGAAAATTACGGTGAAACTTACGTCTGCTCACCTACCGTCGGCTGGCTGGGGCGGCCTCATTATCAAGGCTTATTAACACGGGAAGAATATTCGCACCCCATTCAGTTCAATGGCGCGGGCATGTATGACCATGACCATGACCTCGCCAAGCCGCCGCATACCTGGCGCATTTTATGGGTGGGTGATTCCTTTGCTCAAGCCCTGCAAGTGGACGAAAAAGAGACCGCCCATCAACAATTAGAAACCATGTTAAATGAGCGATTGGGGTCGGCAGAGCAACAATTTGAGGTGATTAATTTGGGGATGATGGGCTGGGGGACGGCGCAGGAATTGGCCTATTATCGGGAACAAGGGCAGCGTTATCAAGCCGACGCGGTGGTGGTGATGTTCTTCATGGGCAATGATGTCAATGATAATTTGCCTGGCCATGCCCTGACCATTGACGGTTTTAATTGCTTTGCGCCTTACTTTCCCGTTTGTAATAATCAGCTAGACCCCACCGCGTGGGCGCATGTGCCTGGCCTAGACCCCGCCTGGAATAGCTGCTCAACGGGGCGATATGCGGCCGCGAATGGGTTGAGTCTCCTGCAACAAAATTCCTATCTCTGGGCGCGCCTAGAGCCATTAATGTTGTCATGGCAGCCACGCCGCAGTTATGGACAGGAATTTGGCCTCTCCTTTGCCGCGCTTTATCTACCGCAAGAGAGTGAGGAGGTGCGCTATGGCTGGCAAGTGACGGAGGGATTATTACAACAGTTTCAGCAAGAAACCGCCGCCAATCAAAGCAAATTAGGTGTGGCGATTATCGGGCCGCGTGAGGTGGTCTGGTTAGCGACACTTAATGAATCGCAACGCCAAACCTTTTACGACTCCGCCCCCGCCTTCAAAACCGCCCAAATAGATTACCCCAATCAACGCCTGCTCACTTTCTTACAGCAACATAACATTCCCACCCTAGATTTGCAACCGCCCATGATTGATTACATTAAGCAAACGGGCGCGCCCCTCTATCTGCCGATTGACCGCCATTGGACGGTGGAGGGCAATCGCGTGGCGGCGGAGTTGATGTATAACTGGTTGGTGGCGCAGAATTTAGTGCCAACTGCCTCCGCTAAATAAAAACCGAGCAGATTCATGCGCTGCTCGGTTTAATAATCAGTTATTTTCTGCCACAGACAGCGGTGGCAACTCCGCCTCAAATTCAGCCAACGTTACGACTGTAAAGGCCAATTCATTGAGCTGTTCTAGTTTGGCTAACTCTAACAACTGCAATTGTTTGTCATATTTCTCCAAAGGCGTGCTAAAACGTATCGCCAACGTCTGCCGAATGTTCCGCATGGCAATCTGCTTTATTTTCCGTTCGGCCTCTGCTTGCGCTTCCTGACGACCTTTAACTAAACCAATTTCTTGGCCTTTAATTAAACCTATTTCTTGACCTTTAACTAAACCTATTTCTTGGCCTTTCTGCCACCCTTCTATCCGTCCCTCTTCACGCCATATTTCTGCTATTGTAGGCATAATTGGTGTTTCTCCTTGTTCAAATAATTCTTGGACTTTCTCTTGCAAGACTTCTTTGGTCACTTTATCTGAACCACTCGCAATATATCGCAGTATCGTCTCTAAATATTCCAAGGCGGTTTGTTTATAGGTTAAGGCTCGCAATAAACCCAATATTTCTGACAATTGTTCCCCTAACTCATCCCGTTGGATATATTTTAGCAACAACAACCCCACTTTCAAAATGACATAGCCTTTAAGTTCATCATCTTTGATAGCACTCAAATCAGCCAACCAATAGCGATAATTGGGTATGTAAGGGCGTAAGGCTGCGGGCAAATCACCAAACAAGCCGCTAAATTCAGTGCTAACCGTCCATTTATCTAGCCCATGATAGACCACCAATGGGAAAATGGGTGGCAAACGCAGGGGCGTTTTCTGGCGGCGGGGCTGAGGTTTGCGCTGCTCACTTTGCTGTTTAAGGCTGAGTTCCCAGATTCGCACCATGTAACGCAATAGTTGGAAAGCAACCAACGGGTCAACATAACTTTTGTGGTCAAAAAGGAGGTAAATGTAAAGAGGTTGCCCGTCATTCAACTTAACTTGATAAAGTAAGTCCGAGAAATGTTCTTCGAGGGCG
>JAIFLK010000040.1 GCA_020049115.1 Chloroflexota bacterium
TTCACATTGAACATGCTGATGAGCCTTTGCCCGACGGCCGTTTGTTAAACACCTACGGCCATCACTCTTTTTATGTGGTCTATCAATGGTCGCGCAAAACGGCCAGCCAAACTCAAGCGGCTGCCCCTGTCACCACCCCCGTTCAGCCCACCCAACCTGTCGTCGTAACCACTTCCATTACTCCCGCCGCTACGGGCAATAAAACTATTGTTCATTACGTATTATTAGGCTCAGATAACCGCCAAGCCAACCTCGCCGCCGCTACTGATTACATTGTGAAATTTGGCGTAACAGTTGGTTCTAACCTTGCCGAAGCCAAACAAGCTCAAAAAGTCACCGTTTTAGGCTCTGGTATCAGCCCGACAGATTTCGTATCCTTGCAAGCGGCAGGTTGTCAAGTTGAAATCATTGCCGAAAATGTCGGCAATGCCCTCGCCACCCGCGTTCAAAGCGGTCAATCATTCGTGGCATGAAACTCGCTCTATTCCTCGTAGCCCTGCTGTGGGGGGCCGCCTATTGGCTCACCCAAACACGGTCTAAAACCGTCAACCACCATTTACCCGAACTTATCGCCGCGAGTGGCGCGTTAGCGGTGGCTACGGTGGCCTTTTTTTGGCAAATCCTCCTCACCCCAAACCATTGGATGCCTGCGGGTGGGGGGGATTTAGCCCCCTTTTTATCAAACCATTGGATGCCTGCGGGTGGGGGGGATTTAGCCCCCTTTTTATACCCCAATTATCGTTTTGCCGCCGCCCAACTCTGGCAAGGCGTTCTCCCCCTCTGGAATCCCCACCTTTATAGCGGCACACCCTTCGCCGCCGACATTCAAACAGGGCTATTTTATCCCCCCAATTGGCTGCTTTTCGCCCTCGGCCCCAATTTCAGTTATGAATCGTTAGAATATCTCACCATCGCCCATTTCTGGTTAGCGGGCTTTAATATGTATCTTTGTTTACGTTGGTTGGATTTGCCCTCACCCCAACCCTCTCCCAGGGGGAGAGGGAGTTTTTCATATCCCCCCTCTCCCCCTGGGAGAGGGGACGGGAGTGAGGGTAGCATTGACTCCCCTCGCCCAATGGGAAAGGGGCTGGGGGTGAGGGTACACCCCCTCGCCGCGCTTTTCGGCGCGATTGCCTTTGAATTTAGCGACCTATTTATCGTCCATTTTGGCAACCTAAACCTGATAGCCGTTGCCGCGTGGCTACCGTTAGTTTTTGTATTATTTCAGCGCAGTCTGTCACGCCAACGCGTCAACCTAGCCATGCTCAGTGGCGCAGTCTTAGCCCTCGCCACCCTCGCGGGGCATATCCAAATCACCTTATTTATTTTGTTAGCTCTCGGTTGGTATGCGCTCAGTGAACTTAAACCTCACAGGTTAAGCCTCAGACCCAACCCCACCCCAGCCCTCCCCTTTGAAGGGGAGGGAGTTTCATCTCCCCCTGATGTCGGGGGGATTAAGGGGGGTCTCACTCCGTTTGGCTATCTTTTTATTACACTCATGGTCATGGTTGGCCTCTCCGCCATGTTGCTGCTACCCGCGTATGAAATGAGCCGTTATACGCCCCGCGCCGAATTGCCTTATAATGAAGCAGCACGCTATTCCCTCCCGCCCATTCAACTGATTGGCCTACTCATCCCCAATTATTTTGGCCGCGACCCCGCCCTGCATTGGGGGCCATGGGACAGAGTGGAAACAGGATATATCGGAATATTAACTCTTATATTAGCCCTCATGGGACTTGCCCTCAGCCCTCAGCGGCTCAAATACTATTTTGCCACGTTAGGATGTGTCGCTTTATTACTCTCACTTGGTGGCTACAGTTTGGTGCATGGCTGGCTTTATGCCCTCATGCCTGGTTTCAATCAATTACGCGCTCCCGCCCGATTCATCTTCCTGTTAGATTTCAGCCTGGCCGCACTCGCCGCGTTCGGTTTACAAACATTACTATCACCCCTAAGTGAATTGTTAGAGCAACGTTTTCAGCAAATCCGCCGCGCCCTCACCTGGGGTTTAGGCGGCCTCATGGTCATGGCCTTGCCGCTGGCCTATTATGCCGTTCTCGTGACGCAAGACCGCGACCCCACCATTTTTCAACGCGCCACCTCCGCCGCAACGGGCGCGGTTATATTTAGTTTAATTGCGGCAGCGAGTCTAATTTTACTTCACCTGAAACCTCACAGGTTTCTAAAACCTATGAGGTTTGGCCTGACCGCGATTATCATCTTAAGCCTAGATTTATTTACGCTAGGTTACAATGTTGACGTGGGACAAACAAATCCCACTGAAAAATTTAACCATGCTGAAGCCATTGCCTTCCTAAAAAGTGACCCTAGTTTTTATCGCATTGAAGTGACCACCGATGTCTGGCATTTATGGCAACCTGACACCGCCTTAATCGCAGGGTTGTATGATGTGTGGGGCTTATATAACCCCTTAACATTGGCTGACCCGACCCTTTATTGGAGTGGCGCGCCACCCCGTAATACGGGACGTTACAATTTTCTCGGCATAAAATATATCATTGCCAGCAAAGCAGGCGCGCCTGGTGATGGCAATATTGTGCCTGTTTTTGACCAAGACCCCGATATTAATATTTATCTCAATTTAGATGCCGCTAATCGGCTGTTATTCATCAGCCAAACCACCGTTGTCACCAGCCATGAAGCGGCATGGGAGGCCATTCGGCGTGATGAGTTTAACCCGACACAAACCGTAGTGTTAGAATCGCCCTCACCCCTGCCCTCTCCTAGTAGGAGCGATTTAACCTCACCCCAACCCTCTCCTAGTAGGAGCGATTTAACCTCACCCCAACCCTCTCCTAGTAGGAGAGGGAGTCAGGTAACAACATTAGCATTATTACAATATAATTTAGCTAAAATTAAAGTCGCCATAGAAAGTGACCAGGCAGGCTATCTGGTTTTAGCCGATAGTTATTACCCAGGTTGGCAAGCCACTGTAGACGGGCAGGCCGCGCCAATTGAACGGGCGAATTACGCTTTTCGTGCCGTCCCCGTGCCTGCGGGCGCGCATACGGTGGAAATGGTTTTCCGCCCTATGACCTGGTATCTGGGCTTGGCAATCAGTGGGTTGACCGCGTTGGCGTTGGTGGGGTGGATGAGCAAAAATATCCTGAAGCCATTATGAACTATCTTATTTTACGCCTAGCAAATCTCGCGTTACAATACCATAGCCTACTCAGTGATTTTAGCCTCAGCTAACAAGGAGTTATCACCATGCCCTCGCCTTTTCCAGGAATGGACCCTTACATTGAAAACCGTGCTTTATGGTCAGATTTTCATAATAATCTGGCCTCACAAATCCGCGCCAAACTTAATGCCACCATTCAACCCAATTATTTCGCTCGGATGACTCCCCATGTCACCTACGATATCATTGAAGTAAATGCTATGCAACCATACAGTAACCCTTTGTCACAAAAACCACAGGGCATTTATCCTGATGTGTCGATTTGGAAAAATAGAGTCCCTGCCACAGGTGGCGTAATGATAGCCCAACCGATAACCCCTGCGCCCGTCGAGAGCAAGGTTAAATTAGAAGTGCCATTGCGCCTGTATAACATTGAAATTCGCGAGGTTGAATCAAAAGGATTGGTAACGGTGATTGAAATTCTGTCACCCGTTAATAAACAACCAGGGCATGAAAGTTATAAAAGTTATCTACGTAAACGGCGCGACCTCTTGCGCTCAGAAGTGCATTTGCTGGAAATTGATTTATTACGTGGCGGCAAACGACCTCCCCTCGAAACCGAAGTGCCGCTCGCGCCCTACTATGTCACGCTCAGTCGGGCTGACCATCGCCCTATTGTCTCGGTTTGGCCGATTCAACTGGCTGACTTGTTACCGATATTGCCTGTTCCGCTGCTTGACCCCGACCCTGATGTATCCTTTGATTTAGGCCGCGCCGTCAAAACCGTCTATGAAGAAGGTGCTTATGGTTTGGAGATTAATTATCATCTGCCACCCCCACCACCTGCATTGACCGACAAAGAGAGCCATTGGCTAAGAGAACTGCTGCATTAGGACTTACGCAGAACCCTCACCCCGACCCTCTCCCACATGGCGACGGAGTAAAACTTCCCTCCCTTTGGGGGGACTAAGGGGGGGATTTTGCCTTTTTGCGTAAGTCCTATGCATGAAACTACCACATGAGAACGGCTGAATTTGCCCTTTAACGAAAACATGGTACAATACAAATCCTGAGCGGCGACGTAGCCAAGTGGTAAGGCAGAGGTCTGCAAAACCTTTATCCGCCGGTTCGAATCCGGCCGTCGCCTTGAATACAACCATTCAACTTCCCGCATTGCCAACGCATGCGGGAAATTTATTAATGAGGTAAAAATGAAATTTCCCATAAAAATCACCCAACCTAAGTTTCAGATTGATTGCATGATTGATGAAATTGAGGTCAAAGAAAGCTCAATCCGCCTTTACATTTCGATTATACGGACAGGCATGAACAGTTTGCCGTGGTATGATGACAAGAAAGACCATGAGGCGTTATATTTACAACAAGCCGACGGTCAAAAATTTGCGGTCATTCCCGCCAGTATTGGTGGCGTGTTCGCCAAAAATTCCGAGTTAGGGCCAGGCCAAACCTATAAAGGGTGGCTGGGTTTCCATAAACCCACCGACAAGAAATTTACTTTCCATTACCCTGACATGGAACCCGTAGAAATTGTGTTAGATTAAACCAAAAAGGCGAGCTAAATTAGCTCGCCTTTTTATTTTAGACATTCAATATGAAGGCAAATCCTGTTCCAACCATAACACAACCTTAACCAACTTACTCCTATTGCCCAATATTTGAGTATATGGCTGCCATGTTTCCTCATTCGCGGTGCGATAAAATCCCCCAAATCATGGTCTACGTCTTCACCACCACCACCACCGTCATATCATCATGCTGCTCGGCCTTGCCCATGAACTTTTGGGCCGCATCAATGATGTAATCAGCCATCGTTTCGGCATCACGTACACTAGCAATTTCATTAATGGTGGCCTCTAACCTATCAAAACCAAACAGTTCGCCCTGCTCATTTTGGGCTTCGACAATGCCATCACTCGTAAAAATAATCGTGGTAAATGGGTCTAACAAGAACATGTCATCTTCATACACATGGTCGGGTGAGGGCAGCGCGCCAATGGGCAGGCCACTGACGGGCAAAAAGCGGCAGCCCCGTTCCGTTGCCCCAATGGGCGCAATCATGCCGCCACTCGCCACCGTCATGAGAACGCCGCGTGCTTCGGTGTCGGCCTCATCCACTTCACCTTCGGGGGCTAATAGCGGCTCAAAAATTGCGACCTGTAAGCCAATGTTCATTTTATTTTCATGCAATCGGTTATATAACGCTTCATTAAGTTTATTCATCAACTCGCCTGGCGTTAAATCGGTACGCACTTGAATATCAATCGCCGTAATTGCCACCGCCATGTATAACGCCGCAGGTATCCCCTTGCCACTCACATCACCCACCGCCACGCCCAATTGATTGCCCCCACCCACTGAAAAGAAATGGAAAAAATCGCCGCCAACCTGACGGGCGGGTAAAATGCGCCCACTAATTTGCAGGCCAGGCACCTCAGGCACGACTTGCGGCAACAAGGTTTCTTGAATTTCTTGGGCAATCTCTAGCTCATGTTCAATCCGATTGATATAAATTTCATGCAACCGCGCATTTTCTAAAGCTGTCGCCACCTGTTGAGCAAACGCCAAGCCTAATTCGGCGTGACTTTCATGGTAGGCTTGAGCCTCAATTTTATCTAGCGTAATCAAGCCAATGATTTGCTCATTCACCATTAACGGTAAGCCCAGCCAAGATTTAATTTGGTGACCAAAGGGGTGCTTAAACGTAGAAAATTGCTGTAATATATCGTTAATAATCAACGGCTTATGATTCTTAACAATAATTGCGCCAGGGTCAGGCTCATCTAACTTAAAGGTAAGCCCTAATATTTGGTGTGGGTCAGCAAAGCCATGTGCCGCCACCACCCGCCGCCGTTCCCCCTGAATTAACTGTATTGAGGCGGTATCATAGCTAATTAAACGACTTAACTGCTCCAGCACGCGCCCTAACACTTCTTTTAAGTTGAGACTAGAACCAACCACCCGCGCCACATCACGCAATATTTCGGATTGTTTATAGCGATGTTGCTCGGCTTGATAAACCATCGCCGCTTGTTCTAGCTGCCACATGTGGTCTAACATCACCAAGCGTCGGCTTAATACCATCAACCCCAGTTCAGATAAAACAATATAGTCTGTCACCCCTAAGCTGAGTAATTGACCTAATTCTGCTTCATTATATAGGGCAGGCATGAGTAAAATCACCGCCGTTTTGGGATAAGCCAGGGTTAAGGTCAAAAGTGTGTCAGGCCAATCACTGACCATCTGCGTGTAATTAAGTAAAACTGCCTGGCTAGGGTCAGGCTGGGCCAAAGCCTCGTTCACATTTCTCACAATGGAGAGCCGATAGTTACCTAAATGCTCACCCGTAGCAAACGTGATACGAGCCGCCTCTGAAATGGAGTTTTCGATTAGGGTGATGGTGAATAGACTATTCATTATATCCTTGATTGATTTGAGGTGGAGAGACATATATAATAGGGAGCATTGATTCTATTATTTTACAATGAGATACCCAACTTGGCAATGAGTTGGCTTTCCTACGATTACAGGTATCATTTATGGCAAAAATACCGCGTCGCCTTTTTCTCAAGGGATTAGGGGCTATGTTTTTACTCAGTGGTTGTCAAGCGGCAAAGGTCGCCCCTGCTGCCCCCGCCACCCTCGCCCCACCCCCAACCCTCGCGCCAACCCCCACCGTTAGCCTTAATGCTAACCTCGTGGCGGAGGCTTATTTATCGGCCTGGTCTAAAGGAAATTACCCCGCCATGTATGACCTACTGACGGCTGACAGTCGTATTTTGCTAAAAACCCCGACCAAATTAACGGGCTATTATCAAGCGGCCTTAACCGCTGCCACCACTCGCCAAGTAAAAACTCAATTGCAATCCTTATTGTATGAAGGAAGTCAAGCCGCAGTAGGTTTTCAAGTAACTTGGCAAACGGTTTTATTTGGGGACATTCAAGCGGATAATCAAATGAGATTGCGTTATATTAACGGTAGTTGGGGCGTGGAATGGCAACCAACTTTGATTTTACCTCAATTGGGTCAAGAAGTGCAACTCGCTTTTCTACGCGAAGGTCAACCCACGCGCGGCAACATCTATGACCTAAAACTCCATGCCCTGGCCACGCAAGGGCAAATGATTACGGTGGGTCTCATCCCACAAAAAATGCAAAACCCCGAAATAGCCATTCGCCATTTGGCCTCAGTGACAGGGGTAGAGCCAAAAAAGATTCAAGAACAAATTACCAAAGCCCGCCCCGATTGGTTTGTGCCAATTGCCGAGATAAATTTTGAAACTAGTGTTAAATTTGATGAACTATTCAACAGTATCCCTGGCGTAGACCGCCGCGCCCACCAAGTGCGGGCTTATAGTGATGGAGCGATTGCGGCGCACATTTTGGGCTACATGGGGTCGATTCCGTCCGACCAAATGGCGGATTATCAGGCCAAAGGGTATCAAGGAGATGAATTAATTGGTTTAATGGGGCTGGAACAGTGGGCTGAACCCTCATTAGCGGGGCAACGTGGCGGGCGGTTAGTGACGCTGGCCCCATCACGGGAGGTTCTGTCAGAAATTGCTACCGTCACTGCGGCGGCGGGCAGCAGCCTTTACCTTACCCTTGATACCACGTTTCAAGCCACCGTTGAAACGTTATTAGGTGACCATGTGGGCGCGATTGTGGTCATGAAGCCGCAAGATGGCACGATTTATGCCCTAGCGAGTTCGCCCCGTTTTACGCCCACCATATTTACAGCGGGTTTTGATACGGCAGCCTGGCTACAGCAATACACCAATGACAAACGCCCCCTCATCAACCGTGCCACACAAGGATTGTACCCTCCTGCCTCAATTTTCAAAATTATCACTATTGCGGCAGGGATGGAGGCTTTAGGCATGAAGCCCGATGATACCTTCACCTGCGAAGGGCGGTGGTTAGGTTTGGGCAAAGAGTTTCCCAAAAAATGTTGGCTGGAAAGTGGGCATGGACAAATTACGTTATTTGACGGGCTGACCCAAAGTTGTGATGTGGTATTTTATGAAGTTGGCCTGGCGTTGCATCGCGCTGACCCTACCTTATTGCCCACTTGGGCGCGGCGATTTGGGCTAGGCGTTCCTACGAAATTGGCTGAATTGGTGGAAAGCCCTGGCATTGTGCCTGATGCAGCTTGGACGAAGGCCACCTTTGGGCAACCCTATTTTGATGGTGATGCGGTCAATTCGGCCATTGGGCAAGGTTACATGCTCTCCACCCCGCTACAAATCACCCGCATGTTGGCCGCGATTGCCAATGGTGGTAAATTAGTGCAGCCCCGCCTCGCTGACCGCATTATTACGGTAGAGGGGCAAGAGAAAAAATTCCCCGCCACCATGCCTGAACCCCTCCCCATTTCCGCCGATAAGCTCACGCTCATTCAACAAAGTTTGGCCCAAGTGGTCAGTGGGGCGCGAGGCACGGCGCGCGCGGCCTTTGTGGGTTTTAGTGAAACTGTCGCAGGCAAAACGGGGACGGCAGAATCAGGGCAAGACAAGCCCCATGCTTGGTTTACGGGTTACTCACCTGTAGAAAACCCTGAAGTGGTCATTACGGTATTGTTAGAATACGCGGGCGAAGGTTCTCAGGAAGCCGCGCCCCTCTTTCGACAAGTGGCTGAAGCCTTTTTTGCTTGGCAAAAGAGTTAAATTTTGCGGAGTCGCAACGCTTGCTTTGCGTACACATAGCAAGCTATGTGACTCCACCGCCCATTTAGAAACTGGATATAAGCTAAATAAGATTAAAGTTTTGGCTTTGTCATGCCAAACCAATTTAGCAAAAATACCCCCGATAGGGTTAGCTCTATGTAATAAGCTCAAATTTTAGCTACATTAGGGTTGCGTTATTCTAAAACCGTAGCTTATCTTTTTTTTATCCCACTTAATTAACTCAATTATATAATGTTGGTGATGATAAATGTTAAGACAAGAGATTGACAGCATTTTTTAATTGTGCTATTATCTCGGATGTAATTACATCACTATCCCTATTTATTGAAGGGAACTGTAGAAATTTTGACTTTTTAGAAGGAGAACAAAGCACATGGGCGTATCTCGTACCGAACAGATGGTAATGCGTTTAAGAGACCTTCAAGCAGGCACCGCTGATATTGAAGCCTCAGCAATTGTCAGTGTGGATGGTCTTATTATGGCTTCATCACTTCCTGCCGATGTAGAAGAGGATCGCGTTTCGGCGATGTCCGCCGCAATGATTTCACTGGGTGAACGAATTTCGGGTGAATTGAAGCGCGGTACCTTAGACCAGGTTTATATTCGAGGCGATAATGGCTATGTTATTCTCATGTCGGTGGGAGAAGAAGCGGTGTTAACCGCCATGGCGCGTAATAACGCCAAGTTAGGCTTAATCTTCCTAGACATGAAACGTGCCGTTGAAGACCTGAACAAGTTAGTGTAATAATTGGCTTAAAAAATCTTAGCCTAAGAGTTGATAGGTTTCAGAAACCTATCAACTCTGAAAAATTATCAAATTAAAAAATAGTCCATTTTATAAAAAGGGGGATGAATTATCATGGCAAAATCTCGAACTGAGCTAATGGTGGCTCGACTGCGAGACCTACAAGCAGGGACGGCAGACATTGAGGCTTCGGCAATTGTGAGTGTGGACGGCCTTATTATGGCCTCAGCCTTACCGTCTGATGTGGAAGAAGACCGTGTTTCGGCTATGTCTGCGGCAATGATTTCACTGGGTGAACGAATTTCGGGTGAGTTAAAGCGCGGTACCCTAGACCAGGTTTATATTCGAGGCAACAATGGTTATGTTATTCTCATGTCCGTGGGAGAAGAAGCCGTGCTAACCGCAATGGCACGTAATAACGCCAAGTTAGGCTTAATTTTCCTAGATATGAAACGCGCCGTTGAAGACCTCAATAAGTTAGTCTAGTACAATTTAAACATTCCCCCATTAGCTCACCTAAAATAGTTATTTCTACCCTATTTTTAGGGATAGCTTATCACAAAACCGCCACTTATTTTTAACATGTGGCGGTTTTAGTTTCAAGCTGAGATTACCTTTTTGCATGGACTTAACAATGAGAGTAACATTATAGCCTAAAGTAATTTTAAACAAGACGTTATTAATTTCATAAGTTTACTTGGAGAGCTTATGTTTAAACTATTTCCACAAATCCTCAATTTAATCGTTGTCAGTGTATTACTTTCTTCTTGCCAACTTAATTTACAAGGACTCCCATTTACTGAAAAGTCTGATGAATTAAGTGGGACATTGTTAGTGTGGCATTCATGGCAAGGGGACGAGGAAAAAGTCTTAAATGACTTATTAAATAAATTTACGGATATTCACCCGAATATGGTCATTGTACGCCAATATTATCCGCCTGACCAAATTATTAATGAATTTCGCCGCTTGTCCATATCAGGCTTAGGGCCTGATATTCTAATCGCCCCTGCCGATATTGCAGGCGATTTGGTCAAAGAAAATTTAATTCAAGACCTGCAATCCCATGTGATTGACCCCAACGCTGCCCCTGACGACAAGAGCAATCTGGATTATCAAATTGATACAAATAATTACGTTACGGCGGCATTAGACATGTTACGCGACCAAGAGCATTTATATGGCATCCCGCTGTCACTCAATACCTACATTCTCTATTATAACACCCAACTTTTGAGCCAAAATAGCTTCACTCCGCTAACCCCGACCCCTGAGCCTACTGTGGCCGCCCCCGCAGAAGAAGCCGCCCCCGTAGAAGAACCAACCGTAGAGCCAACGACTGAACTATCACCCACAACGGTTGCGCCACCGACAATAGCACCTGTCGCCACACCCCAAAATCAACCTGCCCAAACCATTGCCGATTTAACAAACCAAGTGAATAATGGGCAAAAAATTGCCTTCCCCGTAGATTTTGTGAGTGCGGCTTGGGGGATTCAGGCGTTTGGTGGCACTATCTTCAATAAAGAAGGGCAAGTGGTGTTAAATCAAGGCGGTTTTGCCAATTGGCTCAGCACGCTCAAAGGGTTGCAAGATGTGCCAAGCGTTATTTTGAATAATGACCATGCCTTACTGCAAAATTTATTTATTAAAGGTAAGGTCACATATTACATTGGTAACACCAATGAGTTATCCGCCTTGCAAACGGCGATGGGTGTTGCCAATGTGGGGGCGGTGCGTTTGCCTTCGCGTGGCGATAAAGCGGCGGGGCCATTTTTGCAAGCGGAGGCCATGTTATTTAATAAAGCCTCTTCACAGGTAGACACGGAATTAGCGTTGCGTTTGGGGCGTTATTTGACGAATGTGGAGCAACAACGGGAATTTGCCTTACAAACAGGCTTACTGCCCGTGCATAAACGGGTGAAAATTGACCCGCGCGTCTCTTCTATCACCGCAGAGATGATTGCGCAAAGTAGAACCGCGACCGCGATTACGATGAGTGACATTCCTAAATTGAAAGAGTTAACCCGCGTGGGTGATGATTTTTATCAACGAGTGTTGGCGGGTGAAGTGGCAACAGGCGCGGCGGCGATTTTATTGACCGAGCAAATTAACAAAGAATACGGTTATGAGCCATTGCCATTGGCGGAAAATGTGGCTTGTGAAGGCGTGGGCAAAATTGAGGTGTGGCATAGCCTCTCAAAAGTTGAGGCGGCTATTTTTGATAAAATTAAGGCCAATTTCATGAAAACTTGTCCCAAGAGCAGTATCACCTTGAAAAGTTTCCCCGACTTAACACAACTCATGGATGCCTATCGCGAGGCGATTTTGAATAAGACGGGGCCAGCCTTCATTATAAGTGATAACACCATGATACCTCAATTGATGACTGAGGGGTTGATTGGCGACATTAATGATGCCATTCCCACAGACTTCCTGCAACGTTATATTCCGCAAGTAAATAATGCCATGCGAGTGAACAAGAAATTGCATGGGCTGCCCTTTTCAATGGAGTTAATGGCGTTATATTACAATAAAAATGTAGCCAAAGACCCACCCGTGGTGTTAGATGATTTGTTGGTTGCGGCTAGCCCTGAAACGCAATTGGCAATTCCGTTAGGATTTTATGAGTCTTATTGGGGCTTGTCGGCTTTTGGGGTCAGTAAGGATAGCCCGATTTTTGATGCCGAGAATAAATTGATGGTGGGTAATAGTGGACTGGCAGAATGGTTAACTTGGCTTAAAGTGGCTAAAGAGCAATCGGGTATTGTCTTAAGTTATGATAAGGCGGAACTTAAGACACTGTTCGTGGAAGGGACTGCCGCCTATTTGGTGGGTGACTCCAGTTTATTAACTGAATTACAAGCGGCTATCGGCCCAGATAATTTGGCCGTCGTGTCATTACCATCAGGCGGGCCATTGTTGAAGGTGCAGGGTCTTATGGCAAACCCTAATTTGAGTAAAGAACAGCTAACCCCCGCACTAGAGTTTGCAAAATATGTTACGAGCTTGCAAAGTCAAACCCTGTTCATGGAACAGGGTTTGATACCCACAAATATTAACGTTAATTACCTCCCCTATCCGATTATCGGCACCTTCTTTGAACAGGCCAACGCCTCCCAAGTTATCCCAACTTCGCCCCAAATTGAGGCCGTGTGGGAGTGGGGCAATAGTGTGTATGAACAAATCTTGGACAATCAAATTGACCCCGTAGCGGGCGTGGCTGAATTTACGGATTTGGTCAATTTGGTCAATGGCTTTGATATTACCAACCCACAACAAATGGCCGAGTTTACGAATTGTAAGGATGAAGGGGAAATTTTATTATGGCATAGTTGGTCTGAGCCTGAAACCGCAGCTTGGCAACTTATGATTGATGAATTTAACAAAACCTGTCCCAAAATTAAGGTTAATTTGGAGTTTGTTGCCAGTGATAAATTGTTAGAGCAGCTGACCACTTTGGCCGAAGCCCCCGAAGGCACTGAAACTAAAATACCTGATTTCTTCATGGCCTCCCATGACCTCATTCTTCCCTTACAAAAAGCCTCGTTAATTAAAGACATCACCTCCTTGATAAAACAGGAAGATTTAGTAAGTTATGTGCCTGCGGCGGTGGGCGCAGTGCGTTATGGCGATAAAATTTATGGCATCCCCCAATCGCAAAACTCGTTGGCCTTGTATTACAATAAAGATTTCATTGAAACGCCCACATTGAGTTTTAACGAACTGATGAAAAGTTCTAGCCCAACGAGTTATACCCTCATGGCCTTGAATCCTGATTTTCAACAAGCATTTTGGAGTGCATCTATCTTAAATTGCCAGCCATGTTTGGGTGGACAGCTATTGAATGAACGGCAAGAACCCGTTATTACGACCTCCGATTTTATCGCCTGGAATACCTGGTTGACCCGTTTAAGCACGGATAAAGATTTTATCTTAGACACTAATCAACAAACACTACGTGACCAATTCACTCAAGGCAAAGTGGGCTATTTGGTAGACAATGCGCGGTCATTCAACCCATTTCAGGCCGCCTTAGGCGTGGCAAAAGTGGGGGTCGCCACATTACCCGTGAGCGATACGGTTAAAGCTAAACCTTTCTTACAAATTGACGCGTTCATCTTCAACCAACTGGTAAATGGACAACAAACTCAATTAACTCTAAAATTCGCTCAATTTGCCAATTTGCAAAAGAATCAAACCTTATTGATGCAAGAGGCCAACTTTGTTCCCACCAATAAACTCTCCATTGCAATTATTAAGGAAGATAAGAACATGGATAGCTTGATTAGCCAAGCGGCCATTGGAATTTTACAACCGCCGACAGAACAACTAGAGCCATTACGAATCATTGCTACAGGTAAGTCATCCACCGAAGAAACGAAACAGTAACCAAAGGAGGTTATTATGTCGGACAATTTTAACATTCTGACTGACCCATTTTATAAACTGATACTTTATTTAGGCCGTCCATCGGTGCAAATTCAGTTGACCGCGATACTTTTAGTTGTTGTCGCCAGTTGGTTGGCCTCCCGTTTATTGGGATTTATTACTACTCATTGGCTCGTCCCGTGGCTAGAAAAAAAATCAACCCACTGGTTCTGGCTCGTCCTTGCTAGTGTCATGCCCGAAAGACTCACCCATAACGAAAGCGATTCCCCCCACTGGTTTTGGCTACTACTGAAACATGTCTTTATCATTATTAAAGACATTGCTTTTCCTAGTTTGGCCTTGTTTGGGCTTAATTACGTACAGGCTGACTTTATCAACAACCAACGATTATACGGTTTATTAAGTAATGTCTATTTTTTATTTGGCATAATATTTGTTTACCGTTTAATCATCTCCCTCTCCTATCAACTGTTTGGGCCGCGCACCCGCCGTTACCATTATCGGCTAGCTGGCCCGATATTTGGCCTATACATTTTCGGTTACATTTTGACCGATTTGGTAGACTTCTATCAATTAGCAAACTTTGAATTACTGGATATTTCGAGTCTAAATAGACCGCTGACACTCGGCTCACTTTTTCTAGGCACTGTCGGCCTTTATTTTTGGATAGACTCCATCTTAGGGCTAGGCGACATACTACAACGGCTTGGCGAGAAATATACCTCTATTCAAACAGGCACGATTGAGGCCATGTTAACCCCGATTCGTTATATTCTGATTTCAGGCGGCATTTTAGTAGCTTTTAGCAATTTGGGCTTAAGCGAAAATACCTTAACCGTTATTACGGGAGGTTTGTCTGTCGGTATTGGCTTCGGTATGCAGGAGGTCATCAGCAACTTTATCAGCGGCCTCATGCTCATTTTTGAGCAATCCCTGCGCCCTGGCGATGTGATTAGCATTGACGGGCAAATCGGCAAAGTACGAAGTATTAACATTCGCTCTACCGTAGTCTCCACCTTAGATGATGTGGATTTGATTATCCCTAACCAAACCTTTTTCACCTCCACCGTGACCAGCTATACTAGAGGCACAAATTTAATCCGCTTAAGTATTCCGTTAGAAGTCAGTGAGACCAGTGCTACCCCTGAATTTCTCAAGCATACCCTAGAAATTTTAGAAGCCCACCCTGAAATTCAGCCCGATTCACCTGAAATTCTAATTACAGGCTTTGGGCCAAAAAGCGTCATCTATGCCCTCGAAGGGTGGATTAGTGATGTGATGATTATGGAAGACATTAAGAGTGATGTCTATAAACAGCTATGGCAGTTATATCCGCAATATGATTTTCTGCCAACGTACCTCATAAAGCCCGCGTAAGTTTGCTTGCTCTACGCTCAAACAACGGCCTAAGCGTCGCTTACGTGACGGTTTAATAACCAGACAGCTTCAATGATTGGGTCTATAATGAACGGGATAGTCAGCATGACGGGCTATCCCGTTTTTCATTTAACCTTTGGAGTAAAAATAACCATGTCTATCCGTTACCTATTACCTATTCTTACCTTATTTTATTTCTTTAACCTCAGCCAGCCCACCGCAATGTTCGCGGCCGCCCCCACCCCCACCCCTGTCGCAACCTTACAAGTTCGGCCTAACCCACCCCAAGCGGAGCCAGGCCAACCCATTAACGTCACCTTAAGCCAATTACCCGAAACCGTTATCAAAGGGCAAGAAATGGCTTGCGTCAGCTTACAAACGACTGACGGTTTTGAGGTCGCGGGGTCAGACGTGAAACTAATCGTCACAGATAATAGCTACTTCAGTCATTTGGAAACTAGCCCGCACATGACGGCAGGCCGTTATCAACTTGTAGTGACCATTTGCGGGTCAGGCGAAGGCTATCCCTCTAGCCAAGTCGGTAGCACGATTTTCGCCCAATCTTATACCATCACCGCGAGTACAGGTCAATTTGATGAAGTACAACAAATTATTTCGCCCGATAATCAATGGACGGCCATTGTTAATCTAACGCAAGGGAGTTTGGATTTGGTGAGTTCAACGGGGCAAACACAAACCATGTTCGCGGCGGGTAGCACGGTAGATAGTGTGAATTGGTCGCCCAATAGTGATGAGCTATTAGTGGTGCTGACTCACCGCATTTATTTGCAACCGCTTGGCTCAGGGGTAATCAGCAATAAACCGTTAGAATTATGGGGTATTCGCTTCCAAAACAATCAGCCTGATAAGCCGCGCCTGTTATTTAGCTCACCCGACTTTAACCCCGACATGGCCGAGCAACTTATTTTTGGCACATGGTCGCCTAATGGTCAACATTTGTTATTTTGGGTCAGCATGTTATCGGCTTCCGTAACATTAGACGGCGTTACGCCCTACATGTTGGACCTGAACAGCCAAAAAGTTACCCGTATCGCCGATGTTTCGCTACTAAATGAAGATTATCGCAGTTGGTCGCCTGATAGCAGCCAATTAGCCATCACCGTTGGCGCAGGACGAGAAGCATGGCTTAATAAATGGCTCATGCTCTATGACACCCGCACCGCCACCGCCACCATGCTGATTAGCACAACGGAGCAAATTCCTGGCGCAGTGGCTTGGTCACCTGACGGGGAGACGTTGGCTTATACCGCTATTTCGCCTAAAGACGCGCAAAAAGCAACGGGCAGCAACGGCTTTGATAACCCTGGCATTAATCAACGGCGGATTTATCTGTTAGATATGGCAACGAAAGAATATCGCCGCCTGAATAGTGTCGATAAATTTCAGGACAGACCGACGTGGGGCATAGATGGCACGCTTTATTATGTGCAACAACTCACGCCTAACGATTTTGCCTTAATGTCGTTAGATAACATGGGACAAACAGCTGAAATTAAAACACATCATGAGGAAGGTGATATAGCGATGTATTATGCTTCAAGCAGTTGGGACGATTTGTTACCCGTCCTTCCCATAGACCCGCGCCTTCATGTCTTAACTACGACTACGCCCACAAATGAAGAAATAGTACGTTTTATCTTTACCAAGCACCCACCCGAATGGAATGAGATTTGGCAACATTTAACCGATGTTAACTATGTGGATTTTACGCGGCATGAGGCTGATGTGGTGGGTGATGAGCAAAAAGAGCTTATTTTTACGGGCAAAGTGGCGCAGTTAAAGGTTTATTTGGCTATTTTGACTCGTCCTAAAGAACAAGCCGCTTGGCAAATCGCCTTTTATACTGAAGAACCAAATCACTATGCAGGTGATGTCGCCGTTAAAATAGATGGTCAACAGCTTACAGTTGATTTCTTAACCAGTACAGGCGGTACGGGCATTTTTGAGATGACTTGGCAACAACATTGGGTTGATTGTGCTACGGCTAAGGGTTGCCAAGAGATTTGGCACGCCCCATTGCTACATGCCTGGCGTAATGAAAATTTCAATATTGAACAGGGCTATGAAGTCAGCCAAATTACTCGGCCCGAAAGTGACACCCTCAAAGTAACCACCGAACGCTTTAGCGTCAGCACTCGGCCAACCCTTTATGGCAACCCCACCCTATATTACTTTACCTCAGCGTTAGATTATGCCCATTTAGTCAGCGGCCCAAATTCTACGGATAGTTACGAAAAAGACGCGAATGGGACATTTACCTTAATCAGTCATGAACAACTGAATCAAGGGCGGCAACTAAATCGGCTGTTTGATTTAGCCACTGAGGAGACCATCAAATGGCTTTACGCCTCCAATATAACACAATCTATCAATTTTAGTCCAACAGCCACCGCTAAAGATGACACTTATTGGGGCGTTATAAATCGTGAGCCTGATGGGGCAATTCATAATGGTACATTACAGCAAGAACCCACCTGGGTCGCAGGGTTCATCGGCTCTACAGACGCGCCCAGGTGCCTCTTAACCGTGCAACACATTACTAACAAAAGTTTCAAATTCATGGGGCAGGTAGAAATACCCTGTATTAGTAATTTTAGTCAACTGAGTCAAGCAGATGTGGACGGTGACGGAAAAGCCGAACTATTATTCTTGACCCTTCACCCTGAACTTGATGACATCAGCGAAATACAAACCCTACATGTCTATCATGTGGGAACGGAATTAACCGAAATGACAACCTTAACGGGAACGATTAACGGGTCTGACGGCGTGGGTATCCGTTGGGAAAAGGATGCCACAGGTAAATTAACCTTTCTGACGGGCTTGCCATTAGTGAAAT
>JAIFLK010000186.1 GCA_020049115.1 Chloroflexota bacterium
CAACGGCGGCGCAGTTGAGCCAGGATGTGGGGGCGCAGGCGTTTACGCATGGGAGTGACATTTATTTTAATCAGGGGAAATATAACCCTGAGTCGGGCAGTGGGAAGCAGTTGTTGGCGCATGAACTGACCCATACGGTGCAGCAGGGAGGGAGTGGGGTGCAACGTGAAGGGATTGGAATTAGTCGAACTCCAACCGATAAAGTACAGCGATTGATTTCTAAAGAAAATTTTGTGCGGTTGGCGGGAGATGTCAGTTTCAAAGGGGCGAAGAATAAAGGCTTATATTGGCAGATTTTGCAAACTTTGGGCAATTATCAAAAACTTGGTATAAATAATATACCAGGCCGAAAAACTCAACTGATGCAATTAGTTACCTTAACAAGAAAATGGTTAGATAAACATGCGGATAAAAACACGTATGTTGATGATGGCGATTTTGGCGAAGAATATAAAGCGAATGAGACCAAAAATTTGCGAAAACTTATGTTTATGGAAGGGTTAAAATTAGAGGCTGAGGCGGAGCTAAAAGGGGGAGACCTACCCGAAAACAGTCCCTCAGCTAGTATTGAAGACTATGATGCAGCGAGTGTAAAGGCAGACCAATTGAGTACAGATGCGAATGCGGCTAAATATCAGTTTTCAGTTTTAGCGGCCATTGACCATCCTGATTATTTGGATTTTGCCAAAGCACGGTTGGCCTTGACGGTTAAAGAACGTAAAAAACTCTTTACTCGGAATAAGAAAAGTAATAGCCAAATAAAAACAGAAGCGGCTACTTCGGTGGTTGACGCTAAATATCAGGATTTAAGTGCTGAAAAGAAATTAGTCAAAATAAATGAATTGAAACAAATTGGTGGGCAAGTGGGCCATGCTTGGGTCAAATTTACGACTTTTGATACCAACGATAACCAATTAGGTGAAGATAGTTTTGGTTTTTGGCCGCTGAAATATTTCCCTCATCCCGAAGTGCAGATTCCAGGAATGGTACGTTATCCCGATAAAAGTCATGATAAGGATGCCATGATCAAACGGCTTGATTTTGAAGTTACGGCCCCGCAATATCAAGCGGGGATGGACCGAGTGACTCAGTTAATGAAATCGCCGCCTAATTATAAGTTGATTGATTATAACTGTACCAAGTTCACGCGCGAGGTATCCCAAGCCGTTGGGGTGAATTTCCCTGAAAATGCTTTTATTCGTATCCCGTTCAAGGGTCTTGCTTGGGACCCTAACTCACTTTATCATGAATTAGGGCAAAATCCTGATGCTTATAATCCGACCGAAGGGACGGTAGCCGAGCAAGCTGCACAAGAACAAGAGCAAAATCGATTACGCGAGATTGAATTGGATTTACATGGGCAATATGCTCAGGCGTTGAATGAGGGAACCGTGGAGAAAACTATTACGGCTGAAAAAATAACTTTACAAAATGTTGAGAACTTTATTGAGAGAGGAGAGTTAAGTCGAGATGGTCAGATGATTCGCATTGTTTATAATTATGAAAACTATCTCGTCAAAGCCTCAGAATATAACGCTTTTCTTAACGCACTGCCAAAGTAGTACTTTGTTCATTTAGTTTCTGAAGTTTATACTACGCGAGGGCATAAATTAAACTTTTTGGAGTGGCAACACTTTAGCTTTGCCCTCCAATTCGTGGCCTCGCGCAGTATCAGTATTTCAAGATTTCGGTCTGCTCTAATCTAAGGCTCAAAAAATCTTAATACTCGCGCGGAGGCGCAAAGACGCAGAGGGTAAAAAAATAAAAAAATCTTTGCGCCCCTGCGTCTCGGCGCGAGTTCGTAGTTAAAATCTTGATATACTGAGTATAAGTTCGTATTCTCTAGTGCGAACATGAGACGACATTAAACAATGTTGCTCTACATAAAATATAAAAATTTAAATGAATATTATAGTTATTAATAAATTTTTAGCCTAATAAAGAGAGACATTCATGGCTTACAAACAAATACGTCGTAGAATGAAGCAGGAAGTAACAGAAAATGATGGGGCAACTCATGAGGTGAGTCATGCTCCTGATTTATCGCAAATTCAAACTGACCGTGAATTGATGACGGCAGATGATGCAATGGCATTGCAAGATTTAGTGGGGAATCGGGCTGTGACCCAATTAACGGGCGCGGCCAAATCAGCTACGCCACCGCGCACGGGTTATGTGCAGCCGAAGCCGCTACCCGCGCCCATGTTGCGGCGAGAGAGTTCGCCTGACCGTCCTGCATACGCGCATATCATGCGGAAGTTGGAACTGCAACGGGCGGGCGGGGATGGGAGTTTTGAGACGAATGATGAATTTGAGAGTAAGGTTAAGCAGCAGAGTGGTGGCGGGCAGTCGTTGCCGTCGGAGGTGCGGGCCGATTTGGAGCCGAAGTTTGGGGCGGATTTTAGCAGGGTGAAGGTGCATACGGGGTCAACGGCGGCGCAGTTGAGCCAGGATGTGGGGGCGCAGGCGTTTACGCATGGGAGTGATATTTATTTTAATCAGGGGAAATATAACCCTGAGTCGGGCAGTGGGAAACATTTGTTGGCGCATGAGTTGACCCATACGGTGCAGCAGGGGGCGGCGGGGGTGCAACGAGTTCAACGGCTGATGTCATTACAAGTGTTTCAAGCAGCAACACCTGGTGCATTTCGTAGTCGAAGTGGCATAGCACCGATAGATACCTTATTAACACAATATAACGCTTTGAATGATCAACCAGAAAATATAAATGCTCGTAAAGATAAGCTTGCTGAACTCAAGACAGCTTGTGCAAATTATACTGGAAACCGAAAGGCTGGTGTGCAGCATTTGCATCAAGAAGTACAAAATGAGCAATTATATATTGATCGTTTAGCTCTTGCTGTAACTCAAACAAATACGGGTACGAGAAATAGTTTAAAGCTAGCGTTTCAGGGTATTTTTGCTGCCCAAGATACTTATTTAAGGTTAGTTCGTGAGGGGCATCCCCTAGATATGGCCCCAGATTTTGACAGGCTGATAACAAATGGGCAGATAAAACTCGGCGATATAGGGGAAAGGGGAAGTGTGATGCAAGAACTCATTGCCGATGATTTGACAACCTTAACGACTATAGGAAATAATCCCCAAACACCCCAATTGTTGCGTAATATTATAGCTGAAGCTTTAGCTAATCGGAACAAAACCCATTTTCAAGAAACTGGCGGTGTGGCTTCTGGAGCAGTATTAGCTGGAGAAAAGGATAGAAACAAAGGAATTAATACGAAGTATCGTCTTGATATGCAAATGAATCAGTCAGGCGGTTCAGCAGTGCGGATAAGTTCATTGTTACATGAGATGACGCATATTGCAACTCAAGAGGCATTTCAAAATACGCCAATTCATTTGGCTTTTAACAGAAATGCCACAGATCAACAGATTCTTGATTTAAGTACCAGGCGAACAGGGCAAATAACTCAGTTAGAGACAGCTCTGAATACTACAAAGGCTTACTGGTCTCAGCCACAATATGCCGTATTGATGGAAAAAACCAAATACCCTGTAGAAGGCAGACATACCTTGGCCTCATATGCCAATACCTTTTTGAATAATGACACCTGGCGTGCTGAACATACCCGTATGCTAGATTTACAGGCACGAGGAGCAAATAACACCTTAGTTGAGTTTGATACCGTAATTAATCAGATGTTGTACATGATGCAGGCCTGGAATGTTCCTAATGACAATGCATTTTATACCACCTTAAGTACAATTGCTGAAGAGGCTTATAATCTGCGACAGGCGGGCCTAGTTAACCCACCACAGGTAAATGCTAACCCACCACAGGTAGATGCTAACCCACCACAGGTAGATGCTAACCCACCACAGATGGGGCCAGAAAACCTAAATTTATCTGATGAACAACGGGCTGAAATAGAACTGAGAGCCAATTCTGCTAGAAACAAGAGACAAGGACGACGGCATGGGTAAAAAGTTTAGGGATTTATGTTCCACATGTTAGTTTGCTACCGTTGGTTTATGTAGAGTAAGGCTAAAGTTGTTAGACCTTACAAATCTCTCGAGAGATTTGTAAGGTCTAGGCTGGTATGCTTTTGGTTGACCAACTGACTAGCTGAACGATTGAACGCTATGGGGGATTAAAATGAGTGACAACTTTAAAACAATCTTACGCTTTGGGGATTGTACGCGGGCGAAGTTGGAGGATACCTTTGGGTTGAGGCAAATTATTACAGAGTTAATTGAGCAAAAATCAGGAAATGGTTTATAATGATAGGCCATGCAGGAGGCTATGATGACGTTGACTGAAACATTGGTTTTGGAAAAAATTACGCAATATGACGACCCTTTGCCCCTAGCCCCAAACCTGGAACATTTGGTAACGGAGGATGATACCCCAGTGGATAATATGTTTTCGGCCAAGCAACAACGGTTGTTGGTGGAGCCGTTGTATAGTTCATGGCAATCGAGCCACCCTTTTCTAGCCGATGCCAATGTGGGTATTTTCTATGGCGTGCATCAATCGCCAATTGTCCCCGATGTGTTTTTGAGCCTGGAGGTGCAGCCGCCCACTGATTGGTGGGCTAAACGCGGGCGGGCTTATTTTACGTGGGAGTTTGGCAAACCGCCTGAGGTAGCGATTGAGATTGTCTCTAATACCAAGGGTGGCGAGTTGGTGGAGAAATTGCGTAAATATGCTCAGATATATATTCCTTATTATGTCATTTTTGACCCACTAAAACAACTCCAAAGTGATAAGTTAGTGGTCTATCAGTGGCGTGATGGGCGTTATCTTAAACAACGTAAACCCTGGTTAGAGCGAGTCCAATTAGGCTTAACGTTGTGGGATGGTGTTTATGAGGATGGGCAAGCTACCTGGTTACGTTGGTGTGACGCGCAGGGTAAGTTAATTCCCACGGGACGGGAACGGGCTGACCATGAACAGTGGCGGGCTGACCATGAAGAGGCGCGCGCCCTGACCTTAGAGCAGCAGATGACTGTAGAGAAAGCGCGCGCCCTGACTTTAGAGCAGGAGTTGGCGGCGGAACGCCAACGGATGCAAGCCTTATTAGCCCAATTAGCGGCTCAGGGCATAAACCCTGACCAGTTGAAATAAATTCCACCTGTAAATAATTGGGGGTTTAGTCATCAGGTGACTTCAAGTC
>JAIFLK010000338.1 GCA_020049115.1 Chloroflexota bacterium
TCCGAACAGACAGGAATGTCTGTTCCACCGTTGGTAGGTCAGACATTCCTGTCTGACCATATACTAAAAACTAAATGAACAATCCAGTAGTTTTCGTTTGATATTCAGTATAGACAGGATTATTACGCAAACACCTCACCCCAACCCTCGCCTACGTAGGAGAGGGAGCAACATCTCCCCCCGATGTCGGGGGGATTAAGGGGGGTAGACTTAGCTTTTGCATAAGTCCTAAACAAGATTAACAGGATTGATTTTAAATCAAAAATCCTGTCAATCCTGTCTAAACCTTACTTATCCACCAAATTTAAGCGGAAGCCATGGCCGCGCACCGTTTCGACATATTTATTATCGGGGTCAATCTCGGCAATGCGCTCCCGCAGTCGGCGGGCGAGTGCATCAATGGCTTGCTCAGAGACCCCGCCGGGGTCTTCATGCGGCCAAACGGCAGCCACCATGGTTTCCCGTGAGATGACATTGCCCGCGTGTTGGTAGAGTAATTCTAACAAAGTATATTGAGCTAATGACAGCGGCGGCGAAATTTCTTTATCTTGCACCCAAACTCGTTTGGCTAAGATGTCCATTTTAAGGCTCGGTTTATTTGGCTCTAGGGAGATGGGGGCGGTAGCGTTATCTTCTACAAAAGTGAGCTTGCCTGATAAAGCAATGCCAATTTCATCGCCATTGCGGAGCAAGCGCGGCTCAGTGGAGAGGATTTCACCATTAAGAAACGTTCCGTTTTTGCTGCCCATATCGCGGATGGTATAGCCTTCAAGCGTCAAATTTATTTCCGCATGTTGGCGCGAGATTTGCCGCTCATTAATTTGGATGTCACAATCTGCTTCTCGCCCCAGAACGAGGCTTTTTTTATAGAGGGGCCACTGACTTTTGGGGCTTTCTCCCTCTTGCACAATTAACATGGCTATTTCATGCTGACTCATAGTCAAGCCTCCCGTTAGATTTAGGTAGAACCCTCACCCCAGCCCTCTCCCACAGGGAGAGGGAGTAAATACCCCACCTTTTGGGAAAGGGAGTTTCTTGTCTCCCCTCGCCTTTTGGGAAAGGGAGTTTCTTGTCTCCCCTCGCCTTTTGGGAGAGGGGCAGGGGGTGAGGGTGGATATGCTATACCCCAATTGTAAACCTAAATGGTTAAACTACAAATATAAATGGGGTAATCTAAAAAACCAAATCCCAATTTTGACATAAGAGGGTTACTGAATTAAGCTAGTAGCCGATAAATTTTCCGTCGCCCAATGGAAAGTGTTGTTGGAGAAATAGAGATTACTTATTTATGTCAGATATACTAACCCCTGGTACAACCTTAAGGTCGCGGTATCGCATTGCTGACCTTGTAGGGCAAGGGGGGATGGGAGCAGTCTACAAAGCTGAGGATTTGCGCTTAGAGGGGCGATTGTGCGCCCTGAAAGAAGTTATCCCTAACCTCAACGCCTCGAAAGCCTATCAAGAACAGTCCCAAATGGCTTTCCAACGTGAAGCGACCATTTTGGCGCGCTTGGATCATCCCAACTTGCCTAAAGTTTCCGATTTTTTCACCTATCATGGGCGAGATTATTTGGTGATGGATTTTGTGCCAGGGCAAGATTTGCGGGAAGTGATTGAACAGGCACGTTATAAAAACAGTTTGTTACCTGAAAGTGAAGTTTTAAGTTGGGCCGAACAGTTGATTAACGCCCTCTCTTATTTGCACCACCAAGACCCCCCCGTATTACACCGCGACATTAAGCCCTCTAACATTAAGCTCACCCCGAATGGGGTGATTAAGCTAGTTGATTTTGGCCTCGTCAAATTATTACAACCTGATGACAGCAAAACGGTGACGGTTTTGCAGGGACGGGCTACCATTCAATATGCCCCGTTGGAGCAAATTGGCGGCGACTCGGAGCATACCGATGCCCGCGCCGATATTTATGCGTTAGCGGCCACCTTGTATCATCTCTTAACGAATGAATCACCGCCTGATGCCAAAACCCGTTATATTCGGGGTAAAAATCAACCGCCCTTAAACATTCGTGAGCTTAATACCACTGTTTCTGAGCGTACCGAACTGGCTATTTTTCATGGGCTAGGGCTGCACCCCGAAGAGCGTCCCCATAATATTGATGTTTTCAAGCGAGAGCTATTCACCAAATCGGCTAAAAGAGAGTCGGATGAGTTTCAACTTGTTGCGGCAAATAATTGGCGAATTGTTTTTTGGCATAATCGTTTATTATTAGCCTTGATTGGATTTTTTCTCTTCCTCGCCATTATTTTGACCTTTAGTTAGTTGTAGCCCAAAAATTCGCCCAGGTTTTAGAAACCAGATTATCATGCAAATAATGGCTGATACTAAGCTAATTAAAGGTGCAAATAAAACATTTTCACTCCCCTGCCGCACCACCTCCCCGCCATAACCCATGAAGCCTGCCATGGCATAAAGACAATAGCTAACTAAGGCAAACGCCACTGCGACCAGGGCGGGGCGAATCCGTTCTTCGAGCGAAAACCGCTCACCGCCTAAGGTAAAGCCAATTCCACCGACCAATAACGCGCCCACTAGGGTAAAAAATAAACCTAAACCACTCACGGGTTTGGCAGGTGTGGGTGGTAATGGCGTGGCTATGGGCGTAGGGCTGGGTGATGCGGTGACGGTGGGGGAGGGGCTGGCTGTCGGTGTGGTGGTCGCGGTTGCGCTGGAAGTTGGGCTGGGCATGGGCGTGGTGGTGGCGGTGGGCGTGGGCGTGTCCAAAAAACCAGGGCCAATATCAAAGGGAATCGATTGTGTCGCCAAATTACTAGAGGCACTGACCCGCAAGGGCGTATCGCGTTCTTTCGTAATCTTCATTTGCGCCACGCCATCAATAGTATAAGCAGTTAAGGGTTCGGAGGACAGTCCCTCTAACGGATAGAAACGGAAAAAATCAACACGCGTACCATCGGGTACAGGGTTATCTTTTTTATCTACCAAGACATTAGTTTCAAAAATTAAACTTTCCCCCACTTTTAAATCCCGGTTGCCATCGGGCGGTAATTCCACTGTTTTACCCTGCGAGTCAATTTTTTGGATAGCCTTGAGTTGAATAAATTGTTGCGGGTCTGGGCTGAGGTCTAAGGGACCCAGGGCAGGAATCGCTACGGGGGATGTGCCTTGAGGGGCTAATTGCTGAAAGAGTAAGCGCGCCGCCGCCCGTAAATAGCTGGTCCCTTTGCTATAAAAAGCGTAATAAGCAGTCAGTTGACTGATTTCTGTTTCACCTAAGAAATAGGGGGCATTAAAGGCAAATAGCACTAATTTTTTATTTCGCAGGGCATCGTAGCGATTACGTAATAATACCCGTACCGCATCAGAGGCGGGATTTTTTTCGGGATTGAGGTCTAACATGGCAAAGATAATCCAATCCGATTGTTGGATAACTTGCTCTAATTGGCTATTGGCTTCAGGCGTGCCTTCGGTGAGGATGTTTTTTAAGTCACTAAAACTATAACTGCTGATTTGGCTAGGGGTAATTTGCCCCGTGGCATTGGGGCCGAATAACTCCAAAATAATATCTTGTAAGGCCGTCCGTTCAATCAATGGAAAAGTAACACATGTGGCACAATCTTGTCCCACGCTATCATCAGTGACAATTAAAATGCGCTCATTGGGTTGCGGCGGAGAGGTCAGAGGGGTGTTACCCGTTTCGACGCGAGGTGTAATGAGAGTGGCCCCTGCTTGAGCAATTTGGTCAATATCGAGCGTAATATTTGATAACTTGATGAGGTTTTCGGCGGGTTGTTTGACCTCAATATTAAATAAATCGGCCCCATAAACTTTAATTTTAGCTTTAAGGATGCGTAATACTGCTTTATCAATAATTATTTGAAAATTATTATCTTGTTGATACCGTTCCTGTAAGAATTTGATGGCATCGGTGATGTTATTTAGCTCTTCGTCGGGATTATTTTTGAAGGTGAAATCGCCTAAAAATAAGACATCATTCCCCGCAAAGAGTGCATCTTGCACTAGCTGACGGGCGGGAAAACTGGTGCGATTACTGGCAATGCTATCCAAAACGGCGGGGCTACCGAGCGGTGCGCTGACAATGAGGCCACCTGCTTCTCGCCAGGGGGCAATTTCTTTAAGTGATAATAAAGCGGGCAGATTACGAGCATCTAAACTAATCGGAACGTTGCCTTGTAACCCTTGATAACGAATGTGCGCGGTCATTAAGCCGTCCGTAATATTAGTGGCTTCCTGCTCGGCCATGTTGGTGACGCGAAAGAAAGGTAATAATTCCGTACGGCGCAAATCCTCTAATGATTTGAGGATTATCGGCAAATTTTGGTTTATTTCGCGGTCACTGCTGCCAAAGCCAGGGAAATGTTTCGCAATCGTTAAAAGATGTTGATTACTGCCTTCATGTATCCCACGAATGTAGGCTTGGCCTAATTTGGCAACCCAATAAGGATGTCCGCCAAAGGTGCGTGTGCCAAGTGAGCCGTTGAGTTCAGGGCGTGGATTATCTAGCACATCCAGTGACGGGCCAAGCAACATGTTCACGCCCAACAACGATAATTCTTGCCCCACCACTGCGCCCACTTTATGAGCAATTTCACTATTCCATGTTGCGCCAATCGACATTTGGCTGGGAATCGGGATTAAGCCATTCCGAATTTGCGTGTAGGGATAGGCATCTCCTTCATGGTCAGCCGCAATGAAGAGGGGTGTCGGGTGATAAACTTTGGAGTCGGAAATGAAGTGGGTGACGGTGAGTTTGGCGGTGCTGCTAAAGGTGGCGGTGTAATCCACTTTGGCGGGGGAGGTTTGGGCTAATTCTTGCAAGGCATTGGTGAGTGCAAGTAATTGTAATGGGGCATTACGTTCATTGCTAAAATTTTCATGTTGGGCGGAAATATACACGCCACCAATACGATATTGTTGAATTAATTGGGCAATTTGGGGATTATTCAGGGGTTCGTTGCCTTGAAAGGAAACCATGAACAGTTGCCCCACCCGTTCATTGGGGCTGAGTTGGTTGAATACGGCTTGGGTGAGCGCGTCATTATCGGGGATTTCTTGTGCCTGAATGGGGTTGCTGGCTTGGCATAACCACAACATGCCTAATAATCCCATGAGGCTGAAATAGAAATAAATTTTTACTTTATATTTAGGCTTTATCACTGCGGCTCATCCTTAAGGCGGTCAATTTGCGCTCATGGGTATCATAGACTGATTTAATTATTTGGTCAATCTGGCTAGGAGGGCAATGGTTTTAGCCATTTCACTTTGGTGTAAGTTTGATTTTCATGGCTTGTAGCAAAACCATAATCATGGTATTATAAAAGTCACTTATAACGCTTACAAACTCTCAAAAATTCTCCGTAAAGCCCAATATACCCCAAGAATTTTTTAGTTTGCCGTGTTTTAGTATGTTCCCCAAAAATAACTTCATTGAGGTTGGATGCTATGAACAAAAAACAATATATTGAATATATTTCCATTGATAAGTTAAGATTTGACCCTCAAAACCCACGCTTGCCTTTACCCGTAACATTAAAGAATGATGAGCAAGTTGTACTACAGTGGATGTTAGAAGATGCCACTATTATTGATTTGATGCTTTCAATTGGGCAAAAGGGGTATTTTCCAGGGGAACCTCTATTAGTTGTGCCTGAAAATGATGGTTCTGATAATTATTCGGTTATTGAAGGTAATCGCCGTTTGAGTGCGGTCAAACTGCTCAGTTATCCTGAATTAGCTCCTGTCCGCAAAAAATCCGTTACTCAAGTGAGTGAGGAAGCTCAAAACAAACCAACTGAATTACCTGTACTTATTTTTGACAAGCGGGAAGACATTCTTGATTATTTAGGCTATCGCCATATTACGGGTATTAAAGCTTGGGGTTCTTTAGAAAAAGCCAGATATCTCAAGCAATTATCAGGCAATTTAACAGAAGGTAGTCAACAAGAACAATATAAGGTTTTAGCTAAGGCTATTGGTAGTCGCGCCGATTACGTCGCCCGAATATTAACGGGATTAGCTGTTTATGAAAAAATTGCTGAGGATGAAGAAGGTAAGGCGTATGTTAAAGGGCTGCCTAAAGAAGATATTCAATTCTCTGTCTTAACAACAGCTTTAGGTTATTCAAATATTTCGAACTTTTTGGGTATGGATAATGATAAAGATGTTGAGTTAAAGAATTTAAATGAGCCTCACCTCCATGAGTTAGCTACTTGGATGTTCAAAAAAAATAGCGAAGGGCAAACTCGTTTAGGTGAATCTCGAAAATTAAAAGATTTAAATAGTGTGGTAGCCACTCCCCAAGCCCTCGATTCTTTTAGGAGTGGCACACCATTAACAGAAGCGGTTATATTAACTCAAGTACCCCGAGAGATTTTTATCCAATCTGTTCAAAGTGCGAAAGGACGATTAGAAACGGCTCGTAATATAGTTTATTTAGTTGATGATGTATTGAAAAGCGATGCTGATTTATTACTAGAAATTCAAAAATTAGCTCGCTTTATTAAAATCAGCATTGATGATAAATTAATAGAGGAAGAACTTTCATAGCATGACCACCATACCTCCTATCAATTTAGGCAAACTACCTAAAAAATCAGCTGCCATTTATAAATGGAGTGATTATATAGAATTATTATGTCTATTCAATAAAGATGGCGTTATTTCAAAATCAGACATACTTGGGCGTATTCATGGTTCAAATGATATAGATTTGCCTGACGAAATCGAGGAGGATACGCAATTGACCTTCTCAACAATGGCCGAAGAAAATGATGAGGCAAACAATACCTCTCAAAATTGGTATAGACAACTCGCCTATCGAGTGGGCGCATTTGACGATTTTTATCCCTTTTTAGTAGATAATGATCAATTATCACTAAAATCAGATATAACTGTAAAACATAAATTTTATATTTACCTTTTGTTAGCTTCAAGTCTGCCTTATGTTCATAAAGAATATCATTCTAAATTAACAAATTCCTTTGAAATTATGAGCAAAGAAACTTTGAAACAATATCTACCTAGTTTTGCTGAAGTCCATATTTTCGGTACAGGTAAAGATGACGATAAACGATATGCTGGCAATATGTGGACAAAAATTAATCAATTAGCGAAAGATATTCGTGTGTATATTAGTAATAGAATAAGTGAAAAAGATTTTTCCAAAAATGATGTAGGTGATGGAGGATTAGATATAGTCGCTTGGTTGCCTACTGGGGATAAAAACAGCGGTCTTATTTCCGTGTTTGGACAATGTGCCTGTACAGATGATTGGGTAAATAAACAAATCTCATCACATACAATGAACTGGCGACCAAAATTAGAGTTTATTGCCGAAGAACCTAATAACATGGTTTTTATCCCTTTTTGTTTCCGAGACTCCCATGGGGAATGGGCGATACTTCGTAAAATTCTTGAAAGTATTGTATTTGACCGATTAAGAATAATTTTCTTTTTAAAAGATAAGATGGTTTTATTTGAAAAACATCCTATCTTTCAAGAAATTGAACACATTATCAACTATCGTGAGGCAATAGTTTAATGATGAGAGTTGCCTCGTTTTTTTCTGGTATTGGTGGTTTTGACCTCGGATTTCAAAATATTGGGATGAATATAGTTTTTCAATGTGAAAAAAACAAGTTCAGTCAACAAGTTTTACAAAAACATTGGCCGAACGTTCCACGTCATGGGGATATAAATACACTTGACGTAATAAATATTCCCGACAGTGAGTTGTGGTGTGGTGGATTCCCTTGCCAAGATTTATCCCTCGCAAATAATGGGAAACGACAAGGACTTGATGGAAAATATAGTGGACTCTTTTTTAAGTTTAAAGAACTCATCCAACAACGACTCCCCAAGTGGGTCGTTATGGAAAATGTACCAGGACTCCTCAACAGTCAAAAAGGGGCAGATTTTAGCCTCATCATCCATGCATTGGATGAACTCGGGTATGGTGTGGCATGGCGAGTACTCGACTCGAAATTTTTCGGAACACCCCAACGTCGCCGTCGAGTCTACATTGTCGCAAGTTATCAGTCAAGAAACGCCGCTGAGGTACTTTTTGACAATAGACGAATTGCAATCACTCTTAAAACGAGCCGAGGACAGGAAGAAGCCATTACCCAAGGATTTGGAAACAGCAATCCAGAAGCAAATCTCTATTCTATCCAAAATGCCGCAATTGGAAGAAATCATAAAGCTGGCCCGCAAGGAAAAGGATATAGATGTGATGGAGAAACTTGGACCCTTGATTCACGAGGAAGTTCTGATGTTGTATGTACGACGCATGACCCCTTTAGAATACGAGAAACTACAAATTTTCCCCGATGGGTGGACGGTAGTCGCTTTACTAGCTTAGGCAATGCTGTTACTATTTCAGTGATTGAATGGATTGGGCGAGGAATTATAGAGGTTGAACTAGCATCCAAGTAAAATAACGAAGTAAAAAAAAGAGTCAGCAAAAAATTTTCTGCTGACTCTTTTTAATTCGTGTTGGGGTAAGAAAATTATGTTAAAAATGTAATCTACACAAACACAATATTGTCGCTTTAAGCAGATTGTAATAACATTTGGCTGGAGGACATTAACATGAAGGTAGATCCTTGTTCGGCCTTGATTTGCTCAATAAGGGCTTCGTCAGAGCTATCTTGTTCATGGCTGGCACGGCGCACCACTAACCAAATGTATAATTCCGCTTCAGTAAATTGAGGCGAGTCAGCTTGTAGCCGATATTGGCGCATGAGTTCAATGAGGGGTTGATAAACGGTGTCATACCAACTCATGACGGCTTCGGGGTAACTCCATTCGCGTTGATTTTCCGTCTCTTTGACAAATTTATGAAACTGAATTTGTTCCTTAATTAAGCGATAGCCACCCAATTCACTGAAACTAATATTTTGTTCAGGGCGTAATTTATCTAATTCAGTGGTGCGGAAAAAATCTAACTGCTCAATTTTAAGCAGCGTGGCTTGCGAAGGTAACGAATCTTGGTAGAAAAAACGGGTCAGCCAACCCAAAATCGTGGGCGTGGCTTGGGCTTTTAAATCCTCCACTAACACTTCATTAGGGATGTGACCCAAACCTGCAATTTTACTCTCCAAACCAGCGCGGTGAGCCACCAACCATAAATATAAATCCGCCTCAGTTCGTTTGGGAAAGTGGATGAGCAAGTCACGTTGGCGAATCAGCTGAATCAGGGGCAGGTAAACATGA
Organism: Chloroflexota bacterium; assembly: GCA_020049115.1. Taxonomy (GTDB): domain Bacteria; phylum Chloroflexota; class Anaerolineae; order 4572-78; family J111; genus JAIFLK01. The sequence continues at coordinate 9,212 of JAIFLK010000338.1, forward strand.
TCATACCAACTCATGATGGCCTCCTCATAGGTCATGCCCCGATTTTGTTCTGTTTCCTTAAGATATTTGTGAAACGCAATATGCTCCCGTACCGTTTGATAACTGCCCAATTCAGTAAAAACCACCTGTTGCTCAGGGCGGAGTTGCTCTAAGTGGGTTTCGGCTAGAAAGTGGGCTTGCTCTATTTCTAACGGTAAATTCTCCCGTTGCAGCCGTTGGCCTAAAAATCGTTTGAGCCGCGTGAATAAATTGCCCGCCTTTTTTTCGGTAAAATCAGCTAAAATACGCTCATTCGAAATATGACTTAATGCGTCTGCTTGCTCTTCTAATTCAGTTCGATGTAAGACGAGCCAACCATATAAATCCGCTTCCGTACGGTTAGGGAAATCTTTGAGAATTTCCTGTTCCTGAATTACTTTGACTAACGGTAAATAAACATTATCATACCAACTTGCCACTGCATCGGCGGCAGAAATCTCACAGCCGCACTCTCGTTCTTTGAGATATTTATGGAAAGCGATATGTTTCTTAACTTCTTGGTACCGTCCTACTTCCGTAAATTGAATATTTTGGTCGGGGCGAATTTTATCAAGTTGAGTTTCGGCAAAAAAATCCACCTGCTCAATTTTGAGCAGCAGCGCGTCCATGTCATCTTCTTTATCTACTGTTATCACACTATTATATTCAATCACATACGCTTCAATCGTTTTTACGTTGCTAGTACGCGCCACTGACACGCGATGATTGCCATCTCTGACAAAATAAACTTCACCCACTTTATAAACTTCAATGGGTGGAAACCCCATTTGCTCGGACATGGCATGTAAGCTGCGCCAACGGTCTTCGGTTTGGCTACTTTTGGGTAAAAAGGTGCGGGTAAAATCACGATAGCGTCCCGTGCTACCGACAATTTTCTCTACTTCAATATCTTGTAAGCCTTTGTAGGCCGAATCTTTCAAATGTAAATTTTGTTGCACTTCGTCAAACGAAAGCAAAGCATTTGACCGCCCGCGCAAATAAGTGAGCCAATCTTCAATGAAAGCACGTTGCCGAGCAAGAGTAAAATCACGGTTAGATTGTGCGGTGAGCATAATGGATTGTCTCCTCGTTAGGCGGAGTCCAAATCTTTAGATTTGTTAGATTTGGCAGTCAAATCTAAAGATTTGGACTCCATTGTACCATAAAATCGTTAAGGTCAAATCAAGGTTTGGTTAAAGATTCATAACAAATAAAAAAGGTACTTTCTTGGCTAAGAAAGCACCTTTGCCTTATCGTCAACGTCTGGAGGAGTGCGAAAATTTTATTTTCGCGGTCAAAATTGTAATTTGACACTCCTGTTTGCAATTAAATCGTTGGAAATGCCCCGCGAATGAACGCGGGCAAGCCCACTTCCCAGGGGTAAACAATGTAGCGTTCCGTAATTGCCCCATAATAGGTTGGGCCTAGCCCTGGAAATAGGTTTGATTTGTGACGATAATGTAAGACCGCCGTTTGAAATTCACAGCCAACTGCCGCCAAACGCCCCTGCACCACGACCAAAGCTCGTCCATTTGCCCAAATATCATCTACCACCAACAGCCGCCGATTGGTTAATAATGTGTCAGGTGGAAATTGAATAAAGGTTGGCCAGGCCAATTTTTGGTTGACCTCGTTGGGAAAATAAACGGAAGCCGTCAGCACATGTTTAATGCCCATAGCGTGGCTTAACATGCCGCCTGGCACTAGTCCGCCACGGGTGATGATGAGAATGCCATCAAACTCCCCCTGAAATTGCGGCAGCAGATGGTCAATCAGCATATCCACTTCATTCCAATTTAAGACCTCACGCGCTATATCATGCTGTGGTAATGGGTTACTGAGCGGGGGTAGGTGGTGCATTTGCTATCTCCATCCAATTAATGAATGGGGATAATATACGCCAAATTAGGTTTCATGTCAATGGGAAGGTAACATGCCTCTTATCTACGCTTTATTTTTCCGCCATTAGCGGTTATACTATGGAGATGATGGGACGATGTGATGTGAAATACCTGTTATTATACTTAATCATCATTGCCGTGAAGGTGTGGCCTGCCCACGCCGCCATGCCCCGCGCCCAAGTCTTAACTAATGCTCGTTTTGGCCTGACCTTAACTTATCCTGACGGTTGGGTCATCTCGGAAAATGACGGTTTGATAGATTTGCTCAACCCAACCGATATGAGCCAAACCATTGACGGCCCCGCGATGGCGGGCATTTCGGTGAAAATGTTCGCTAATCAAGATAACCGTTCCTTAGATGAAATAGCCCAATTATTATTGGCGCAAACCATGTCCACCGAACCGATTCAATTAAATCTCGTCCCCTTAACGCTGAGTAATCCACAAATCAGCGCGGCCATGACCGTTTATGGTTTACCTTCCATGACGACAGATTACGTGGTGCTAATCGCTGCGCCGCAACGGGTGTACATGTGGAGTGTAAATTTGGGTTTTTTGATTGACCCGCTAAGATATCGCCCAAAATATGACCAAATATTACTAGACATCCTAAACTCCTTGCAATTGAGCCAAGCCACTTGGGACGGCTACACCTTAGATGAACCCGTTACCATTGCCGCGACCACTGTCACCACTGAGTTTGGCTATCCATTGGGCGACCCCGTGACCACGTCATGGGGCTTAATGCAAGCCTTCAATCATTTCTTTGCCGACCCACGTTACAATAGTTATCATGCGGCGGAGGATTGGTATCAACGGGGTGGCACAACGGCAGGCGAGCCTGTTTATGCGGTCGCGGATGGCGTGGTTAAATATGCGGCGGCAGCGAATTACCCTGGGGATGTGGTGATTTTGGAGCATTTATTACCCGACAATCAAATTTATTACTCCATGTATGGACACATGGGGTCACATTTGGTCAATCAAGGCCAAAGCGTGACGCGGGGGCAGCAACTTGGGACAATTTATAACTGGCCTGGCAACTCGCACCTCCATTTTGAAATTCGGAAATTTTTTGTGGCGGATGTTATCAATGGAGCGCACTCCGCCCTCACCCGCCACCGCAACTACCCACCGGGGCCAGGCTATTGGCCTGTCGGCGATTTTAAGCAGACCAATGAACGCCCACCAGATAGAGGGTGGTTGGAGCCGTCGGTCTTCATTAAAGCGCATCAACGGTATCGTTCCCTCCTCACCAATGAAATTTATGGACAGGTAAAGTTACAGGGGCAGGCGAGTTATAGTAACAGTACCGTTATATTGAGCAACCAACCATGTGGCACAATTTCCCTCACCCAAACCCAAATTGTAATAACCCAAACTGATAGTTATGGCTATTTTACGCTCACGCCATCAGCCACTATAACTTACCCTTGCTTACAAATTATCCACACAGGCTATCTCTCAGCCCAAAAAGTTGACCCCACGCGAGGGGATATGGGGACAATGACGCTGTTAGCGGGCGATTTGGTGGCGGATGACCAGATTAACATTTTTGACTTGTCACTCATGGCGAGTTACTATGAAACAACTGACGCTCCCTTTGACTTGAATTTAGATGGCAATGTTAATATTTTAGATTTAGCTCTCCTGGCAAGTAATTATGGGCAGCATGGGCCGATAAGCCATTGGGAGTAGGTTAAATTTTGCCAATTGGTTACGATACTAGTATAATGGCTTGTCTATTAAACATTGAATTAAGTTGAGGTTATAAATTATGCCAAAAAGAACATACCAACCCAAACGCCGTCGCCGCGCCCGTGTTCACGGTTTCCGCGCCCGTATGGAGACCGCCAATGGCCGCCGAGTTTTGCAAGCGCGTCGGTCGAGAGGCCGCAAAGTATTAGCTGTCCAACGTCTTCATCCTAAACATACCAACTGGAATGCCGACTGAGTGGCAAGTGCTGTTCTCATTTTGACTCTCTTGAGTGGGGCGACGGCAATCGACTTTTGATTGCCCCGCCCCTACAGTCCAGTTATCCGTAGGGGAGACACAGTTTTGTCTTTCAAGTGCCTCATGCCCTGCCGCTTAATGTCTGCTTTTTTGCCCCATTCGATCCGGGGTGGATACTGAAAATGAACCAAATTTATCGCCTACGCCGTAGTGAGGATTTTCAGATAGTACGGCGTGATGGTCAGTTTTATGCCAGCCCCCTTCTGGTGCTGGCATTTCTACGCAATGACCTGACTCATAGCCGTTTTGGTTACGTGGTCAATCGGCGGCTGGGCAAAGCGGTACATCGAAATAAAATTAAGCGGCGGATGCGTGAAGCCACGCGCTTGCGTCTCCCTACCATTAAAGAGGGCTTTGATTTAGTGCTGATTGCTCGCAAGCCCATTACTAAAGCCGCTTATGCTGAGGTGGAAAAAACGGTGGTGGGTTTATTGAAACGAGCCAAACTAATTAGGAATTAAAAATTAGGAATTACGAATTAGCTTTTATAATTCCTAATTCCTAATTCCTAATTTTCCATGAAATACCCTGCTTTACTGCTCATTCGCTTTTATCAAAAAGTTATTTCACCTTTGCTGCCACCGTCATGTCGTTTTCAGCCGACATGTTCACATTATGGTTATCAGGCCATTGAAAAATATGGTCTATTGAAAGGCGGGTGGTTGACCGTTAAGCGTATTAGCCGTTGCCACCCTTTTAACCCCGGGGGATTTGACCCGGTGCCGTAAAGATGAACGGTGGGTAATGAGCCATGAAACATTATTCATTACTCATTGTTCATGATAGATTGATTAACCTCTATGCCGTCTTTTAAATTTTGGCCTTTTTTAATTTTTGCCCTCGGAATGTTTGTTATTGCTTTTCAGTCAACGGCAACGGCGGCCTCACCTGAAAGGCATGGTTTAACCCAAGCCTCCCAAAATGGGGTAACATTAGACATTAATAGCCATAATGAAATTGCTAATATTGGGGAAATATTAAGTTATACCCTGGTAATTACCAACAGTAGTGCCGCGATTATTGAACCCACTCTCAGTAACCCCATTCCCGCCCCTTTTATCCTAAAAACCCAAACAATCTCCGCCTCAATGGGGTCAGTGAGTCATGCTAACAATACCATTTCTTGGGCTGGCACAATTCCCGCAGGTCAGCATGTTGAGATTAGTTACTCTGTTATTCCCCCCTCCTTGTCATCTACGGGGGAAACGATTGTTAATGTGGCTACCGTTACATTCAGTGGTGGTACGCTTAAAGCCGAGAAAAGCCTAATCACTCAAGTCGCTTATCATGGGATTACCTGGTCTTTTTTAAGGCCCATCGTTAATGTTATTACGATTGCATTAATGTATTTGGAGGGTTTTTTAGTTAAAGCCCATATTCCTTATGCTTACGGTTTTTCCATCATTTTGTTTACGGTCATCATTCGGCTAGCCACGTTCCCGCTGAACATGCAGCAAATTAAATCGGCTAAAGCCATGCAACAGCTACAGCCAAAAATGAAAGCCCTGCAAGATAAATATAAAGATGACCGTGAAGCCTTAGCTGCGGCTCAAATGAAGATGTATAGCGAAGCAGGAGTCAATCCATTAGGTGGCTGTTTGCCCATGTTGATCCAGATGCCCGTTTGGATTTCCCTTTATTGGGCCTTAATTCAACTCTCATTGGAAGATTTGTTAACGGAAGGCTTTTTCTGGATTCCCAGTTTAGCGGGACCAGTGAGCTATAATGAAGGAAGTATTGGTTGGCTATGGCCGTTACCGCCGCATATTGGTTGGGGGCCAGCCTTAGCTTACATGGTATTACCTATATTGTTAGTTGTTTCCCAAATGTACATGCAAGAGATGATGACTCCGCCTTCAACTGACCCGCAACAAGCCCAAATGCAATCCATGATGCGCTTCATGCCCTTAATGTTTGGTTACTTTGCGCTGGTTGTGCCTTCAGGGTTAACGCTCTATTGGTTTGTCAATAACTTATTGATGATGGCACAACAACACTTTACCCAAACCAACCTGCAAACGCCTGCGGTGGCGACGGTTGGGGGTGGCACGGTAGAAGCCCCTAGCTTAAAAAAGTCGGACTGGTCAACTTCAACTAATAACAATTCAAAAGAAGGTACTTCTGATGCAACAAAGAGAAAGTCTAAGCATAAACGCTAAAACGGTGGATAAAGCGATTGAGCAAGGGTTAGCTCAACTCGGACTAACTCGTGAGCAAGTTGAGATAGAAATTATCAAAGAAGGGCGACGCGGCGTTTTTGGTATTGGGGCGGAAGATGCTCAAGTACGTTTGACCCGTCGAGTAATTGAACCCGTTGCTGCCCCCGTAATGGTTGCTCCGATATTACCCGTTAACCCTGAGCCAATAACAACTAAAACTTCTGAGTCTCCTCAAACTGAGCCGCCCATATCACTTTCACTTGATGAATTACAAAGCCAAGGGGCCGCTTTTTTACAAGACTTATTGAACCAAATGGGCATTAAAGCCCAAGTAACGGCCCGCATTGGCACTGATTTTGCCGATGAGGAAGACTCCCCCTCACCCGTTGTCTTAGATATAACCGGGCGTGATTTAGGGATTCTGATTGGCCGACATAACGCTACCTTGCGCGCCTTGGAGTACATGGTACGTCTTGGGGTTAACAAACATGCTGAAGGCCATAGCCCCATTTTGGTGGACGTGGAGTCTTATCGTGTGCGTCGTCGCCGTACCTTGCAACAGTTAGCGGAACGTATGGCAAAACAAGCCGTCACCACCAAACGGCGCGTCATGTTAGAGCCAATGTCCCCGTATGAACGGCGTATTGTTCACTTAACTTTGCGTAATCATCCTGCCGTGACCACCAAAAGTATTGGCGGTGATGAAACTCGCCGCGTGACCATTATCCCTAAATAGACCTACAAGGTTTTGAAAACCTTGCAGGTCTGTTGGTCTAAAAAAAAATTAACCCCGTCGTTGGTTCTAGCCCACCCAGATTTGGGTGGGCTTTGTTTCATACGTCTGGAGTCCAAATCTTTAGATTTGAGTCATGAGCAAATCTAAAAATTTGGACTCCGCCGAGTCTGTAACCATGATTTATAGCGTCGCCAACCAAAAAGGTGGGGTCGGTAAAACCACCACTGTCATCAGTTTAGCCGCCCTCATTGCGGCGCGGCAAAAACGGGTTTTAATTATTGATGCTGACCCGCAAGCCAATGCCACCTCTAGTTTAGGGGTGAACATGGCCGCCAATGGCTATTCCCTGTATGATGTGTTGGTTAATAAACAACCTTTGACCAAAGCCATCACCCGCACTCGCCGCGATAACCTTGACCTGGTGCCAACGACCACCGATTTAGCAGCGGCAGAGGTAGAAATGGTGCAATTTTTAGCCCGTGAGCTAACCTTAAAAAAGGCTCTCCAAGCTATTATAGGGCAATATGATTTTATCTTTATTGACACGCCACCGAGTTTGGGTTTGCTCACTATCAATGCGTTAACCGCCTCCGCAGGGGTGATTATTCCCGTACAAACGGAATATTTAGCCTTAGAAGGGCTGAGTCAACTCATGAACACGCTCAATCTGGTGCGCGAAAACCTGAACCCAGAGCTAAAGTTAACGGGTGTTTTGATGACCATGTTTGATAGTCGCACCAATTTAGCCACTGATGTCGTTAAAGAAGTGCGCGCCCATTTCCCTGAATTAACTTTTCAAGCCGTTATTCCTAGAAATGTTCGCTTGAGTGAAGCTCCTAGCCATGGTGAAGATATTTTGGCTTATGCACCCACTTCATCAGGTTGTTTAGCCTATCAAGCGGCGGTAGATGAGTTGTTGCAGCGGTAAGAAGTAAGAAATGAGAAGGAGTCCGCAATCATTTGTGGGCTGTCCGCAAAGAATTTCGGATTCCTGACTAAAGTTTAATTTATGTAATTCGTTGCAAAAAATAACACTATGACCAAAAAACGTGGTTTGGGCCAGGGATTGGCCGCACTCATATCTAAATCAACCTCATCAGCCCTTGAAACAGGGCTAATTGAAGTTGCCCTTGACCATATTATTCCGAACCCTTACCAACCTCGTCAGGTCATGGATCAAGTAAAATTACAAGAATTAGCTGACTCCATTTTGAAACATGGCTTAATTCAACCGCTTATTGTTACTAAAATTGACGACTCGCATTACCAACTCATTGCGGGAGAACGGCGGTGGCGGGCCAGCCAAATCGCGGGGCTAGAAACTGTCCCCGTAGTGGTGAAAGAGGCCACGCCCCAAAGCATGTTAGAGTTGGCCTTGATAGAGAATATTCAACGGGCGGATTTGAACCCGTTGGAAGAGGCGGTGGCCTATCAACAACTCATTCATGAATTTCATTTAACGCAAGAATCGGTGGCCGAGCAGGTGGGCAAAAAATCGGTGGCCGAGCAGGTGGGCAAAAGTCGCACTACCGTTACCAATATCTTACGATTACTCCAATTGCCGCCCGAAGTGAAAGATGCTCTCATGTCAAACCAAATTTCTGAAGGCCATGCCCGCGCTTTACTCGGCCTCAAAAATCAACCTGACCAATTAGAAGTATTACAAGCCATTCAAACTGAGCAACTCACCGTGCGCCAAACAGAACACCGCGTGCGGCAATATCTCGGTAACTCAACCCCGACTAAAAAATCACCCTCCGCCCAAATCACTCCCCAAGACCGTAATCTCGTGTCACGCTTTGAGGCTACCTTTGGCACAAAAGTGGAATTAGTCCGCACTGAGGCCGACCAGGGCAGATTGGTGATTC
>JAIFLK010000038.1 GCA_020049115.1 Chloroflexota bacterium
TATAATGCGTTGGAATATTATCAACAAGAGGTCAAACCAAAACACCATGACCCGAAACGGTGGCTGAGTGAAATTGGTCATTTGTTACAATTGGGGCGGGTGCGGGCGGAAACGGTGATTACGTTGGCGGAGATTGAACAATTGGCTTATCTGCATCAACAGTTAGACCAAGCGGTGTTCGCGGCCTACGGTTGGCCTGCGGACATGGATGAGGAGGAGATTTTGGGGCGATTGTTAGAGTTGAATGAGACGCGGGGCGCATAAAGTTAAGCCATTGCAATAGCTTGGGTTAGTAATCTAGTGGTAGATGGTTCAAGGTAGGTAATGGGTTGGGGGGCGTTGGGCGTACTCCATAACCCTGATAACTTGAGAAAGTGATTCACGGGGGCTGTTTGGAGAAGTTGCAAAATGATTTGTTGCATGGGGGCAGGGAATTGTTTTAAGGTCGTTAGTTGAAAACTAGGTGGGCCAAAAGGCGTAGCACAGGTTAATGTTGCGACATCAGTAAAAATTAAACTCAGAGCTTGTTGGCTATCGCGTTGATAACGTAATACAATGTTAGGTGTTAAATCAACGCCCAAACCCCCGCCTGATTGAAAGATAATTTCTAACATGTCGGCTTCTTGGTCATAGCTACAGTTAATTTCCTGTCCATTTAAGGTGATGATTTGTTCAATCAAGAGATTTACTCTTAATACGATGTATTCATCGCGGGTAATTTTGCCATTCGTAATCTCGACCACGCGGGGAACGCGCTTGGCGAGTTCCTTATCATGTGTTACCATGATCATAGATTTGCCCTGACTGACGAGTTTGCTGAAGAGGTCAAAGACCTCCATGGCGGTGCGGGAGTCGAGGTTGCCTGTGGGTTCGTCGGCGACGAGGAGGGGTGGGTCGTTGGCGAGGGCGCGGGCGATGGCGGCGCGTTGTTGCTGGCCGCCTGAGACCATGCTAGGGAGTTTATGGGCTTGGTCGCTGAGACTAACGATTTCTAACAGATGCATGGCGCGCTCGCGACGTTCTTTGGTGGTATATTTGCCCGCGAAATCCATGGGCAAAATGACATTTTGAATGAGGCTCAGGGCGGGCAACATTTGGAAAAATTGGAAGATAATGCCCACATGTTCGCCTCGCCAGGCGGCCAATTGATTCTCGCTCATTTGATGAACGGGCTTTCCCGTCACCACCACCTCACCCGAAGAGGGGCGGTCTATGCCCGTAATCATGTTAAGCAGCGTTGATTTGCCATTGCCCGACGGCCCGACAATGGAGACAAATTCGCCATCTTTGACCTCAAAGGAAACCCCTTTCAAAATGGTGACTTCGCCATCACCCACTTTGAAACTTTTGACTACATCTTTAATTTCGACCACATTTTTATATTCGTGTTTTGGCATGAGTTAGTTTATCAGCTAGTCAGCTAGTCAGCGTGTCAGCTAGTCAGTCAATCAGCTAGTCATCTGTTTAAGCTGATTGACTGGTCGATTGGACTAGCTGAACGCTGAACGCTTATTCTTGGGCAGCCCACATGAGATTGATTTTGGGTAAATAGTTTTCTATATCGTACATTTCAGCCAGGTTGACTTGTTTTGGTTGGGTGGCTAAATTCAAATCTACCTGGGTTAATTCATAATGGTGATAGGCCGTCATCTGACCAAATTGTTGGGCTTTGAGGAGGCGCACTGCTAAGAGGGCAAAATTGGTTGCGCCTAACAAATCTTGCCCGTCGGGGAAACCTGTGCGAAGTAAGTAAGTGAGAGATTGTAGGAATACGTCACTATTAGTCAGACGAGTTAATAACTCAGCCACCACCATGCCGCTGCCTGCTAAACTGCTGCCTGTTTCCACTACCTCTTCCAATAAAAAGTCATCATCTGTAACTAATTGCACGGCTTTCGAGGCGGTCATATCACGTAAGACGCGGGATTTGCTGCGGAGTGAAAGGCTAGGCGTATATTCTAAAATTTTGTCTTCAATAATTTGGCTACCGTCACACACCGTAACTACGGCGTAATTACTGGGATTGCGCTCTTTATCTTGCAGGAGTAAGCGGGCTAATTTTTCAGGGTCATAATGCACTTCGGGGATGACGGCGCGGTCAACGCCCGCGAGTAGGGCTAACATGAGGGAACTTAGCCCTGAATTGATGCGAAATGTTTCGACCACCATGATTTGTTCGCGTGAACCCGCGAGGGCGCGTAGCTCATGAATGAAGGCCACACCTCTCGCTAACCCGGTGGTATAACCTATCGTGTAGTCAGTGCCGTAGATATTATTATGAATGGTTTTGGGGATAGCAATGATGGGGACATCATGCGCGCTCAAATGGGCGGCGTATTCCAGCGTTTTTTGGTCGCCAATGACAATGATGGCATGGAAACCTAACCGTTCAATCACGTTTTTAATGTGCGCGGTGAGGTCTTGGGTGGGAGTATCGCCTTTGGTTAGGAAAGCGGGGAGTCGTTTGGTGGGAAACTCTTTGGGGTTGAGGCGGGAGGAATGGAGAAATGAGCCAGAGGAACGGTCAATGGGACGAATAAGGGCTTTGCTTAATTCAATGAAATTACTGCCGTAGGTGGTAGGGTCTTGATAATTATAACCAATGAAGCCTTCCCATCCTTTACGTACGCCGATAGGGTCGAAATTTTCATCTATCAGCCGATAAACCAAACTTTTGAGGCAAACATTCAAACCAGGAACTTCGCCTCCACCTGTTAAAATAGCGATTTTTTTGCTGCTCATATCATAGCCTCGTGGATAAATTAAATGGAGTGGTAATGGTATGCCATAACTCCCAGGCTGTCAAGTTACAGGGGATATGGTATAATAGTTTCTCTATGAACTTTGGAGTCCAAAGCCATAGGCTTTGCCCCACCATTCAAAGCCTACGGCTTTGGACTCCGCAAGGACATCTGGACGTATGTTTGAGGACGAAGAGTATGATGACTATTTATGGCCTGGTGAACCGACTGCCATTTTGATTATGGGGAAGCGTCAAGGCACTAAAAAAGAAAATAAACAATTATTAGGTAGAGTGGCGATGGCGGCGGCGTTGTGGTATCGCTCGCCCTATCCTAAACCTTACATTATGTTTGTGGCGGCAGATAAAGTGAATGGTTTGGCCGATGCGGAAGTGGTTAAAACCTTATTAACCAACCAATTCATGATTCCAGGGGATTATCTTATCTTACGCCAGAAAACCAATTGTACTCTGTTAGAGGTGCGACTGGTACGAGTATTAAGCCGTATATATGAGTTGACGCATATTTTTGCGGTCACACACCTTTATCATGCCCCGCGCACCCAACGTTATTTTAATGAAGTTTTAGCTCATGTTTCTGTTATACCCGTACATCCCCAAGTTTGGCAACCCTTGAGTGAGTTGGCTGAGGAGATGCTATTTTTCAATGAGTTGCAAAGAATTATGAGCGACTCTTTGCCTGGGCCTGTAGACACATTACGAGAAACACTCATTGAAATTATTCTGGGCTATCTCCATACCCTTGACCGCCAGGGCCGCGTGGAACGGTGGTTGGCTAAGAGAATAAGAAAGTAAGAAGTGAGAAATGACTAGTACACTTGGGCGTAAATAAGTGCATAGTTCGCCCAGCCATTATAAGGTTCAAAACCTTATAATGGCTTGAAACTTATTTACGCCTAGCGGTACTATACTGCGTATCAAATGAAAGTTACACTTTTGGCATATGAGTCCGCAATCATTTGCGGACAGCCCGCAAAGAATTGCGGACTCCAGATTGTTACAATGAAAGTGTAAGTCTCAAACGAAATGGAGTATCAGTATATCAAGATTTTGTCGTAGGGGTAGGGCTTGTCCCTACCCACCAGGGCGACCACAAGGGTACGCCCCTACAAATCTTGATAAAGGGTACGCCCCTACAAATCTTGATATACTGAGTATAGTGACTATTAACCATGTACATGAACCTAATCCTGTTCCACCCTCGGCTGAGGTTGATTTTATACTGCGCGAGGGTATAAACTGGAGTGTCAAAATTTTATTTTGACAGGCAAAAGTAAAACTTTTGCACTCCTGAAAAGGTTAATCCATGGCTTGGCGTAGTATAACATTTATCTTAAATCTCCCGCATAACAATTTGATTGCGCCCAGCGGCTTTGGCTTCATATAACGCTTGGTCGGCTTGATTGAGCAATTGTTCAGCCGAGTATTCCAGGTGGGGCAGGGTGGTCGCTATGCCTAAACTTAAGGTAATAATTGAACTTACCTCTGATTTCGCATGGGGGATATTTAAGGCCGCGATATTTTGTTGGATAATTTCGGCTTGATGTTTGGCTTGGGCGAGGGTGGTCTGGGGCAAAATAATGGCAAACTCCTCACCCCCATAACGTGCCACCAACCCCCTACTATTTATTAAGGTTAGTTGTATGCTTTGAGCCACTTGCTGTAAACAATCGTCACCCATTTGATGTCCATAGTAATCATTATAATTTTTGAAATAATCAATATCCGCTAAAATGAGGCTAAAATGGCGTTGCTCACCTAAGGCTTGTTGCCATTCTCGGTTTAGGTCGGTATCAAACTGACGGCGGTTAGCAATTTGGGTTAACCCGTCCATGGTGGCTAATTGAAAAAGTAATTCATTGGTTTGCTTTAAGGCTTCTTCCGCTAATCGGCGTTTCGTAATATTTTCATGCGCCACCACCGCAAATATGGCCTTATCATCCTCAAAATAAGTCACCCGAACCGCAAACCAACGTTGTGTTTCTGGGTTATGGCAGGGATATTCAAGATAAAACGCTTTCTTTGTTTTGAGAATGACGCTGCGAATCCCTTGAGCCACAGCGAAAGCATCTGTAATATAATCTCCGCTGGCTAATTCACAAACCTCTAAATAATTAGCCCCAATCGCGTAATTGACACTCATCAAACCCTTTTTATCGGCAAAATTACGCCAAGCGGCATTAACCGCAATAATAGTCCCGTTATTATCTAAAATAGCAATGTGTGCTGCCAACGCATCCAACGCCCCCGCCATAAAACGTTCTGCGCGTTTCCTGGCTTTTTTAGCTTTCTTACGTTTTTTAATTTCATTTTCTAATAGCTGATTTTGTGCTTGGAGTTGCTGCTGAATTTGGCGTGACTGTAAATGGGTTTGGATGCGGGCTAGTAACTCCTCCGAACGAAATGGTTTCGTAATATAATCTGCCGCGCCCATCTTAAAAGCCTGCACTTTATTCGCCGCCCCTTGCAAGGCACTAATGAAAATTATCGGAATATTCTCAGCTTCAAGTTGCTCTTTTATCTGCTCATAAAATTCAAAGCCATTTATTTTTGGCATGAGAATATCCATTAAAATTAAATCAAACGATTCGTTTTTTATAATTAATAATGCTTGTTGACTATCTAACGTGGGATAAGTTTGATAGCCTTGAGCCGATAACAACTTAGTCAACATCTGTAACATAAGAGGTTCGTCATCTAAGATGATTATTTTGGCTTTAGGAAATGGCATGTGAACTGAATCCTTTGTTTTACGCCCTAACCAAAGGGATAAGCAGCAATAACAATTAGATTACGTCCTTGAGCTTTCGCTTGGTATAAAGCCCGGTCAGCGCGGGCTAATAAGGTGTCTAGTGAGTCACTGGGTTGGGGAAAAGTGATAGCAATGCCCATGCTTAAGGTAACATAATCATGAGTGGGTGAAGCTACATGACGCATTTGCAATTGTCGAATATTCAATTGGATAGTTTCGGCCACGGTCAGCGCGCCCTCTAAGTCGGTTTGAGGCAAAACAATCACAAATTCCTCACCCCCGTAGCGCGCGACTAAATCATGCGGTCGGGTGGCCGATTGTTGGATAGTTTTAGCCACTTGTTGCAAACAATAGTCGCCGGTGGGATGACCATAATGGTCGTTATATAACTTAAAGTGGTCTACATCAGCTAAAATTAAAGCCAATGGGCTGTGGCTTAGGCTTAAGTCCTGCCAGGTTTGGGCTAAATATTCGTCAAAACGGTGTCGGTTAGCCACTTGAGTTAGCCCATCTATATTGGCTAATTGGGCTAACATTAGGTTTGCTTGTTGTAAAGTAACATTCGCGATTTCAACAATTTCTTTGGCTTGACGCGCCTCAGTAAACAACCGAGCCATCTCAATCGCGCCCGCCATTTGGTTGGCAATTGTTTCAATAAAAGTAATGTCAGTTTGACTAAATTTGTGATTAATCGCCGTTGTTTTGAAAGTAATTGTGCCAATAACTTCATCATGAGCCAATAACGGCACGAGTAACATCCAATAAACGCCTTGTTTTTGTAATAAAGCGCGGGAGGCTTCATCTAACATGTCTGTTTGGTTTCGATTAACTAAAACAGTTTGGCGGGATTCAACGGCTTGGCGGTCAGCTAAGTTGGTGGCTAGGGGAATGAAGGTGTCCTTAAAATTAGGCGAGTTTTTATCAATACTATAAACTGCCATAATTTTAAGATTGGTTTTGGTCGAGTCTAACAAATTAGCACTCGCATGGCTGGCCTGCACAAAATGGGTAATTTGTTGAATAACCGTTTGGAAAATGGTTTCTATATCGGTCAGCCGAGTCACCAAGTCAGCAATATGATTGATAATGGCTAATTCACTGACCCGTTGCGCCAATTCGTGATTAGATTGTTGTAAAATAACTTCAATTCGCTTACGTTCCGCAATCTCATAGGCTAGTTTTTCATTTTGCTCCGCTAATTTTTTTTGGGCCTGTTGTAGAGCTAAATGGGTTTCAACTCGGACTAAAAGCTCCTGAAATTGAAAGGGTTTCGTAATAAAATCCACCGCGCCGACTTGAAACCCGCGAACTTTATCCCCCGTTTCATTTAAAGCACTCATAAAAATAATCGGCGTGTTTTTTGTTGCCTCATTCGCCTTAAACTGTTGACAAACCTCATAACCATCCATATCAGGCATCATTACATCCAATAAAATTAAATCAGGGAGGTCTGATTGCGCGCTTAATAAAGCTAATTTACCACTTGTCATCGCCACAACTCTATAGCCCGCATTGAGTAAAACTATTTTTAAAAGCTGTAAATTAATTAAATTATCATCAATTAAAAAAATAGTAGCTTTAGGCGTATCCATGGTAATATTTCCTATAGTTTGGCAGCGGTGTCAAGGTTTTTGTTGGAATGATTTGTGATATGTAGCGCAAAAAAGCTACGCCACATTACAATGGTGTAGCTTTTTGTTAAATTACAATTAGCGAGCGCATGGTAAAAGGGTGTTTTATTTGGGATTACCTACATGGCGAATAGCTTGATGTAATTCTTGTGTTTCGGGGAGTGGTTCTACGCCAAATTCTTCGGCTAATTTTTCAAGGCATTGTTGATAGGCGCGCAAAGCCAGCGGGCGATTGCCTTGCGCCATGTAAGCGCGCATTTGGGTACGGTAGGCATCTTCCCACACGGGGTCAAGCATTAAGACCCGTTGAGTTAAGCGGAGACTTTCTAGGGGATTTTGCTCCACCAATAAATCAGCCAATTTCGTCATCATATTCATGACTAATATTTGCAAGCGTTCCCGTTCGGCACTCGTCCAATCTTCATAACGGCGTTCAGGTAGATAATTGCCAGCATACAGCCCGACGGCAGCTTGATAATGTTGAATGGTGGCAGCCGTGTCACTATTAACCACTTGGTTGCCCGCGATGACATGCTGCTCAAAAACATCCGCGTCTATCCAAACCTCATCGGTTAAGTTCAAGCCGTAGGTTAAATCATTACGCTGTATAAAGCGAGTTTCGACGCGTGGCGCACGTTCAGGCTCCAGCGCCTTATTGATGGCATGCAGGGCGACTTTAAAATCACGGTCACTCGCTTTCATGTCCAAATCAGGCCACAGTTGGTCAATAATCTGTTCTTTATGGAAATGCTGGCCACGCATGGTCACGAAATATTGAAACAGGTGAACCGCTTTCTCACGACTCCAAGTGATGGCTTCAATTTCTACGCCATCTCGCCAGACGCGAAAACTGCCGAGGGTTTGAATCCGCAACGGGATAGATTCTAGGTCTGTCAGCAAGTAAAATGGTTTCATAGTTACTAGACATTATACTGATTTAATAATTTTGGTAGGGGCAGGGCTTGTCCCTGCCCCAAAGGGGGCAAACACAAGGCATTGCCCCTACCAAATCTCAACAATTTTTTAATCGGCATAAACTTTATTATTTAAAGCATAGTCAATCAAGATAAGGACGCAAATTTAAGCCACCTATAAATAATTGGGAGATACGGAGTCCAAAGCCGTAGGCTTTGGACTCCATCGCTATCCCCTGAAAATTTACAGGTGGAATTTAAGTGGAACGGCTTGAGCCATTGCGAAACACCGAAGGCTGTTTCACTTTTGGTGTAAACCAAATTTAAGCGGGGCGCAACGATTGCTTGGCCGTAACAATATCAAGCGTATGGCGTTGGCGATGTAAGAAATAATTCGTTTCATGGTAGCCCACCTCTCGCAGTAAATCAAACGCCTGCTCAAAATCAGCCGCCACGCGTTTGGCCTCATGCGCGTCAGAATTGACCATAACAGGAATGTTACGTTCATACATCTCCCGCAAAATAGCGGGCGCGGGGTTCATCTCGCGAATGTTTTTTTGTAAACCCGACGTATTCAATTCCATGGCCACGCCCGTTTTGGCAATGCGGTCAAGGCTACGGCGAATGTCATCCATGAGTGGCGTTAAATCCCATTGCTGCGGGAACACAATTTTAACAATGTCAGGATGAGACAGGGTATCAAATAAGCCCGATTCAGCCGCCAGTGCAAGGTGTTCGTAATAAGTGCGGTTAAACTCTAACACATTGCCTTTATAGTAGCTATTTTTATACTCCGTCATTTGCGGATGCACTGAGCCGAGAATATGGTGAAACTCCGCCTTCGCATGGAGTTCCCGTAGCCACGCCTCCGCCCCAGG
>JAIFLK010000135.1:0-4747 GCA_020049115.1 Chloroflexota bacterium
GCAGTTTGGCAGGTGTCTGTCGGTGAAGCAGGAAGTAAACATCATTTATGGCCTGGTGTCATAAATGAGTAAGTTTTATAGAACGGTATAACCAGCCAGTCCGCTCAAGATATTGACCGTGCAATTCGTCACAGAGCAAATAATTTCCACCTGTAAATTTTCAGGGGATAGCCCCATGGGGTCCAAAGCCGTAGGCTGTGAGTAGTGGGACAAAGCCTACGGCTTTGGACTCCGTATCCCCCAACCCACCCTCACCATTTTAACAAATTAGTACGTTATCATTACAGGACTTTAACTTTATTTATTCAACCAAGTTAGAACGTGTCACAATTCCCAATAAAATACCAAACACCTGCGCCATATCTTCAGGCACGCGATAACTATGAATATCTTTGATGAGCAACTTTTTTTGGCGGTCTAAAATCCCAAACCGCCACATGTCACCTATCGTAATTGCCCCGTAGAGCAACGGCTGACTGTTATCTTCATATTTATCTAAGGCGATTAACTCCGCCGCCAATTGATTAAACCCCTTATCAATATCCCCCTTTTTCGCCTCAATCACCAATAACTCTTGCCGCGCCCGAATCAAATAATCCAATAAGCCACTCAACTTGTCATCAATATCCAGGGGATATTCGATATAAATTTTGGAGTCAGTTTCTTTCGCCAATTCAAAAATAAGCGGGGCAATTAAAAATTCACGTTTCGCCATTTCTGAGGTTAGCGTAATTTGCGGCAAAATTTTGTAATATGTTTCTTTTAAGGCTTCAATCGGGGCTTTATTATGGCGGGTTGATTCGGGTAGCGTTATCACTTGTAACGTGTAGGAATAACCAAACTCCGCCACAATTTCTTCGATAGAGCCTTTCATTATTGAAACTCCTTCATCAATCTCTCCCGCATGAGGTTATGGAGTGCAAACCTTCAGGTTTGCTACATTATAAATAGGCAAACCTGAAGGTTTGCACTCCATGATTTATCTAATAATTACTAATATGATTTAACTGCCGCATGGTCAGGCGGATTAAGCCCCAGGTAACAAAAATGTAAAATATGACATAAATAATCCAGGGCGAAACGAGAGGAATGGAAATATTATTGTTAATAGATTGGGTGAAGAAGAAATAACCTTGCCCGTTGGTCGCCGCGACGAGGGTTAAAATGGCCGCGCTAAAGGGGTTAATGCTGAGTAAAAAGCCGCTGACGTAGGCCATGAAAATGCCATAAATTGTGACCAAAGTTTCAAATTGTTGGCTGCCTAACAAAGCGGCAAAGGGCAGGGTGAAACTCCAACCTGTTAAGACTAAGAACGGCAGACCGTAAATAAAGGGTAATAAAATACTATAAGTGGCGACAATGGAGATGATGGCGGTACGATTGAGGCTGGAAATATATAGCCCTAGCGCGCCAAAGGCTAGAGTTGTAACCATGAGCATCATGGCCGCAATCATCAGTTCGGTCAGTTCTACGCCCCCAAAAAGGAAGGCGAGACTTTGCACAGGCAGAGATGTAAGAATAAGCAATAATAAAAAGAGAAAGACCGCGCCCAATTTGCCCCAAATAATCTGTTGCGCCTTTAGCGGCGTAACAATCAGAACCTCATACGTTTGGCGTTCCCGTTCGCCTGATATGGAGGCGGCGGTGAAGGCGGGGGCGAGATGGCTGACTAAAATGAGCAAAAAGAAAATTGTCCCCGCAAAAATGGCTTTGCCCGTTGTTGGCCCGTCCTGTAAATTGGGCGTGCTGAGGTCATACATATCGTATTGACTGCCCTGACTGTCGGTGTAAATGCTGCTATAAAGTGTGCCTGCGCTACAACTGAGGACGAGTAAATACAATGTTAGGATAACGTAAGCTCGGCGGCCGCGCATGCGGGTTCGCATTTCGTTGATAATGACGGGATTTGTGAGTCGTTGTAATATCATGAGACCACCCCTTCCGTTAATTTCATAAAGACATCTTCCAAACTGTCCGTTTCAGTGGCGAAGGAGAGGACGGGAATGTTGGCGGCCATGAGTTGTTTCAGCAAGGCATTGACGGCAATTTTATCCCCGTTAAATTCCGTCATAATATCCCAATCCCCTTCAGGCAGAGCCTCTACTTCTAATTCATGGATGCCCTCGACGGTGGCTAAAATGGATTTAGTCTGTTCTACGGTATCGCCAATCACGCGGATGCGGAGGTGATGATTTTGTTGGAGTTGCCGTTTGATGGTCTCAATATGACCGACTGTGACGATTTTACCCGATTCGATAATGCCGACTTCATTACAAATTTCGGCAATATCGGACAGAATATGGGAGGAAAAAAAGATGGTTTTGCCAAGTCGTTTTAACTCCACCAACAATTCGCGGAACTCTACGCGGGCGCGCGGGTCTAGGCCCGCAGCGGGTTCATCTAAAATTAACACTTTGGGGTCATGGACGAGGGCGCGCGCTAACGAGAGGCGTTGCTTCATGCCGCGTGAAAGAGAATCCACAAAATCATCTCGCCGATGAGCTAAATCCACTAACGCTAACAAATCGTTTATGAGGACAATGCGCTTATCAAAGGGGACTTCATAGCAGGCACTGAAAAAATCCAGATATTCCCAAACGGTCATATCGTTATAAACGCCAAAAAAATCGGGCATGTAACCCAAAATTTGCCGCACGGCGCGCGGGTTATCCATGACCGAATGACCGTCCACGAGGGCGCGGCCTTTGGTCGGTTGGAGTAAGGTGGTCAGCACCCGAATGGTGGAGGTTTTGCCCGCCCCGTTTGGGCCAACAAAGCCAAAGAGCGACCCCGATTCAATGCTAAAGGAAATGTTATCTACGGCGGTGCGGCGGCCATAACTTTTTGTTAAATTTTCAACTTCAATAATCGCGGGCATAAATTACTCCATTTCTAGCGGAATATTCATTATAAGTAAGGTTTGGTTCATTTGGGCATGAGTGTGGCTGGTTAATTCGGCGGTGGGCGGTTCATTAAGCCAACCGACTAAATAAGCTGACCAGGTGGGCTGATTTTGAAAGGCTTGATATTGCGAGTCGTAAGACCAAAACGTACGGTTTTGAAATAACCCGCGCAAAATTAAATCTTGGCTGACTAACGTGGGGTCGCTGCTTTTATAAGCGGCGGTATAAAAAGTTTGGCCTATGAGATGGGACTCAATCAACTGGTCTATGGGTTGCGTGCCAACGGCGAAATTATTTAGCTCAATGACGTAGTGACTGACCTCAATGGACGCGCTAGGTGAATTATTAAAATCAGTTTCTATGGTTTCCTTCGTTTGAACTAACACCACACTGGCTTGAGTCAAGTTTTGTTTTGTTTTATTACTCACTTCGCCCATGAGTTTTTGTTGCTGTTGGTTATATTTTAGCGTGGCCTGAAATGAGGGCGCAACGGTTTGGCTGTGGGCAATGAAGGCGGGCATCCCGCCAATATCGCCTCGCAGATTGCTAATTTCGGTGTTGCCATCCAACTTGACGGCTAACTCATTGGTTAGGCCAAGCGAGTCGGGCAACCCTTCAATTAAGCTAGTTTCAGGTAATTTCAAGGTATAATCCGCCCGACTCGGCGAATAAACGCCAATAAAGGTGGTGGTTTCGGCGGCGGGGCTATTGGGACTGGTTTGGATAATCTTAACTTGCGATAATACGGGCTGAACGCCGCGCAATTGAAACCCTGTAATATAAATCACGCTCGTACAGAGAAAAACCATGGCGGGCATGGTCAGCCAAGCTAATTCGCCCCGTTTAAGTAGACGCAATATAGCGTAATTTAATGGCCCAATGAAGAACACATATAAACATAGATAAAGACAAATTAAGGCGGGATTCGGCAACCCTTGATTGGCGAGAACGGTTAAACTGCGAAGGACATCTTGTTGATTAAGACGGGCGAGTAAAATGGAGGATTGCGGCTGTAATGTGCCGATAATTTGGGGCAGAATTTGCGGTAAAATTTGGTCAAGTGGGGCGAGGCTCAACCCTAATGTAATGTAATAAAGTTGCCCTTGCCCCACCGCTTGCTGAATAATTAAGGGTTGCCCTTGCTCACTGAGCATGACTTCACCGCTAAAACCATCTGGCACGGCGAGAGGATAGGGGCCGCGGTCAGGCAAGGGGCTTGAAGCCATATTTTGCAATTCCGTTAAAGGGTGTGGCAAGGTGACGGATTGGACGGTTTGAAACGGTAGAATATTTTGTAAGCCCGCGATAGTGGAGGCTGCGGTTGGCCCGCCGCCCACAATGAGCTTGCCACCTTGACTGAGCCAATAGCTTAACGCGGCTTGTTGGGCGGGTGTTAGTTGGCGGGTGTCTACATCATTAAAAACCATTACATCTAAGGCTCGCCAGGCTTGCGGCATGGTCGGCAAATCGGCAACGGCTAGATGGGCGACGGCGACCCGTTCCCCGGTCTGTTTATTAGCCATCGCGAGGCGACCCAATAGCGATAAATCACTGGCAACCACACCAATAAGAACGGTTTGCGTCTCGGCGAGGGGTTCTATTTTGACGGTCTGGTTGAGTAATTCTTGCTCATTATTATCCACCAATTGCAAACTCAGGCGTTGGTCGCCACGCAGGGGCAGGTAGAGGGTGAACTGTTTGCGCGATGAATTGGGCAAATCAACGGGATAATGATAAAGGGTGGCAGGAGTATTAAAGGTCGGATTGCTGTCACGCAACCGTAATTCGCCCATGATCGCCGCGCCCGTATTCTCAAGCATTACATGGACGGCTGTCCATTGGTT
>JAIFLK010000135.1:4791-24711 GCA_020049115.1 Chloroflexota bacterium
GCGCTGACGGGCGTGGCTAAAGCCAATAAAATCAGGCCAAGCAATAGATAACGGTGCAGGTTAAAATGGGGCATAAACTGAATTTTTGGAGTCTAAATCTTTAGATTTGATAATCAAATCTAAAGATTTAGACTCCAAATCAAATGAAGTAACTCATTGTACACGCAACATGGGTTAGGGGACAAAAGGCAGCTATGGCTTATAGTTCCCACCACACCAAACGGTCATAGCCCACTGAAACCACTGCATAGCAATGTAAACGTAATTTTTCAGAATAGGTAGTTTCCAATGTTTGGCGATAAGCGGGGGTTTTGGCCTGCGCTTCGGCTAATTTGGCCTTAACTAAGGGCTGTTCCGCCAACTCGTCATAATTCATGGCGCGCACCTGCTCGCCACTCAAGCCAATTTCTTTTAACGGAATATATTTGAACTCAATTAAAAAATCCAGCAACTTAAATCGCCGCATGTTAGAACGCACCAACATGATAAAATCACTGTAATCTCGTTTTAAGGGTGTTTCGGAATCCATGATATAAAACGTGTCATTAAATAACACCGTCATAAAGACCGTTTTAATGGTCAATTCATTCGTCCAACGATAATCACGATTATCAAAAATAGTGTAATATTTCTGTTCAATAAATTCACATAACGCGGCCATATCACCACTCCCATAAAAATGGCGTGCGGTGTTGTAGGCTTGGTCTTGGTCTAGCCCCGTTGGTAATAACATGTCATGAATACGCTCGACATACAGCCCCTTAATGACCAAATTAGGAATCTTAAACACCAACTCGCCCCAATCAGTGTAATTTTCAGTTAGAGTTAGCACGCCAAAGAAATAAAGCAGCGACACCATAAATTGCCGATTTTTCGCCCCATATAACATATCCTCCACCCCAAAACGGTCGGCTAATTTGGCAGAGGTCAACGGGTATGCCTCATCTAAAGCGGCTGAAATAACCTGTTCACCCTGCGGCAAACGAGAAATGTAAGTTATCTTATGCCTATCCATCGCCAAATTGCTATCCAACATTTCACGCGGATATTGGCACGAGGCTTGTAAATGTTTCAGAAAATATAACGCGAGTGTCGGATTATAAATTAACGGCGGTTGGTCGTAGGTAAAACTGTAACCATTATAAAATGTTCGCATGGTTTCTAAGGCTTTTCGGGTTTGGTCAGCCGTAAAGCCACAACTTTGCTCAATTTGTTGTAATATGGTAGCAATTTCATCTTCCCGAAAGCCACACATATCATTAAATTCAGGCTCAAGGTAAATATTCTCCGCGATATTGAAACCACTTGTAATATCACTCATCACCACAGGCGAAACTCCCGTAATAAAGACGCGGTCTAAACCTTGCCCCGCTAATTCCGCCTTAATGACCTTAAATAACGTTTTTAAGAATCCTTCCCCTTGCACTAAATCCTCGTATCGTTTTTGCCCTTGCGCTTGCCCTCCCATGAGAATCTCATTGGCAAAATTGTCATATTCATCTATGAACAAATATAACAGATGGGGCGTGGTCTGCATCGCCGCTAAAACTGACACAAACGAACGCAAGCCATTTGTCGGGTCAAGCGCAATATCATACGTTAACCAATCTTGATAACGAACCTTAAATTGTTCAATACAGCCATTAATATGATTATTAACTTGTTGCTTAATAAACTCCAAATCCCCTTGCGTAGAAATACCTGAAAAATCCCATTTCAATACGAAATATTGGTTATGTTTAGGCGTGGGCTTTTGCCCAATGGCAAGTTGCCCAAATAACGACTCAAATTCCGCCGCGCGGCGCACATCGTAATAATTCTCTAGCATGGACAACAGCAAACTCTTCCCAAAGCGGCGCGGGCGCAAAAATAACAACGCCCGACTCCGCGCCTCTATATTGCGAATCCTATCGGTGCGGTCAATATAAAAGTAATTTTCGGTTATTATGTTGTAAAAATTGGCATTACCGTAGGGAAATTTGAGCATGTTGGCCTCTATCTTTATTTATCTTTATCCACTAACCTGCCATCAGGCCAAACTCTAAAATAATTATCTCGGCCATACGGAGGAATCTGCACATCCCAATGGTTTTCCTGTGTATCCCATAACCACAGTCGGTCTTTGTGGTCTATGAAAACTTTATTACTTCCATGAAGTTTGGTGGGAAATTTATGACCGTAATTTTGGGGTGGTTGGTAGGGGCAATCACCAAATTGGGGGAGATTGTTTTTGAGCCAGGGGTCATGTTCTTTTAAGATTTCCTGCCAATCAGCCTCATTTTTTATTAACGCAAATGTTTGCAAATAGTCACTTTGACTATCTTGTAAGACAACTTGGGTAGGCTTTTCACCAAAGGAAAAAATAACCGTTTGATTGGGGTTGAAATCAACATTACGAGCTAAAACATTACGCCATTCCTTATCCAAATCAGGGTAATCTTTTGTAGCATAGGCCGCATGGATATTGGGTTCAAGTTGCAATGTATCTAAATCCTGAGAGGTGACAATTTCTTTCTTGAGTCTGCCCAGCCAGGTTGAAAAAATAATCAACAAATCTGTAAGTTCATTAATTTTAGCGTTCCATGGATAAACAGACCACAATAAATCAAGGAGTTCATCAGAGAACAACCATTTTGCGTTACCGTAATCAATAACCCAAGTCTCACAAGTTCCCGTAATGTTTAAGACACGTTCATAAAAATCGGTGGCATAACTGTTAAATGATTGTTTATCCAAAACTAACATTTCTAAATCAGCCATCACGAGAAATTTCATGGGGTATTCGTTCCTTTCATTTGTCGTCGTTTAGCAATCCCCGCTTTAACAATGGCTCTCGCGTCTTCCGCCGTTTCAATCAAAAAGTTAGGCGGCCAATTCTCAATTTGTCCTTCATCATTAAGGCGGAGTGGCTCAATGTATGAACTTCGCTGGTCGTCAGATTGTTGAACGAACAGAATATTAATTAAACCCGCTAATTCGTTACTCAAATCTTCCGCCACTAGCCGACGCAGGCGATTAATCAAATGGTCACTATGCGTTTCCACCACGATTTGAACGCCACACTTGGCGGCGCGTACCATGAGTTCGGCTAAAACGGCTTGCCCTTTGGGGTGTAAATGGGCTTCGGGATTTTCTAATAACAGCAATGCGCCAGGTTTGGCTGATAGAATAGCCACTAAAATGGGTAAACTATACGTAAAACCAAAGCCAACATTGACTGAACGATAGGGTTGGCTCACTTGCTGTTCTGTTACAAATGAATAATTCAAACTTATCAAATCTATCCCAGGCAGTGGGGTAAGTTCAAGGCGTGTATTGCGTGAACTCATTTCACTTAGCCACGCTTCAACCTGATGAATGAGATTTAATGAAATGGCGTTACGATGTGCCATGATTTCATTCGTAATTTTTTCATTGCCATAAACTGACAGAAAATGAGTTGTATATTCGCCCCGTGTGCCAAGTTGTCTTTTTTCACCCACTTGAAAATTGGACATTTCAAAAAACGGTCTTGGACCCAATCGTTCGGCTTGCAGATATTGAAAATCATGATGGAAAAGCGCAGTTTGTAAATGCATGGTAAATGGCTGTGATTGAGCCAGTTTAAGTGTATCATCATCAGTTTCATATTTAAAAGATAATGATAATTTATCATTACTTTGCCATGTAACCTCAATATCAATTAACTCATCTTGCCCCCCTTCAAAATAAATATCTTTGCCTGTACCTAGTTGGACTAAATCCCCCTTGAGAGCTAACCTAGAGCTAAATTCATCGGTTTGGGTAGTAGGACGCAACAATCCCTGTTGATAAGATTGCCGTAATAACAACAATGATTGCAACACTGATGATTTACCTTGTCCGTTCAGACCCGCTAACATGGTTAAGGGAGCGAAGGCGATTGTTTGGTCTTCAAAACATTTGAAATTGTGTAAATGCAAAGATTTAATAATGTTCATTTTATTTCCCCTTCTTGTATTTCTATTGGTTTTAACACTTGGCCTATCAATTGAGCAATGGCCTCAAAACGATATTTAACTTTAGTTACATTACCTGTAGCTTGAGAGATAGCCCTCTCAAATTCTTGTTGGTTCATTAAATCAATAAACCCATCTTTTAAGTTTTCTTTACGTTGTATTAAAACGTTCAGTTGTTGGTCAGTCAATTTATCAAGATTAACTGACCATGTTTCAAATAAAGCTTTATTGATATAAAGCCTTCTATCTTCCTTACTATATCTTTTACGAAAGGCATCATTCTCAAAAATATAATAAGCGGCGTTCATTGCCCTCAAAAACCGTCGTTTTAATTCTGCTCGTTGTGGTTCAGTCATGGCATTAATTTCAGCCATTTTTTCATTCAGAAACAAATCCAGATTAGGGATTTTATATTGGGTATAAGGAGTGATGGCAAAGGCTAAGAAACGAAGCACAATCTCACGGTCAACCATACGTTTGCTATGTATTCCATTATCTGTTGACCGTCTAAATTCGTCAGATTCAGCAAGGTCTACTAGATAGGTTGTTACATGACCTTGATTAAGCGCATGACGAATTTCTTGAAGTGATAGAGGTAATCCCCCAGTATTAATTCTTTTAAAAATATTAAACTTAACACTTGGTGGCGTCCCTTTTTCAACTAAATAAACGGTGACTTGAGTTTCTTTAATACGCCGTTGAAGTGCAGGAGGTAACTCATTATATGTCTTCCCATTATACTGTGACTCTAAAAACTCTAATCCACTTAATTTGAGTTCCTTAGTCAAAACGAACCGCTTCAAAGAAGTGAGCCTTTGAAGCCCGTCTACCACTAACCACTTATTATCATTGGTAGCATCCATGTAAAAGGCAGGTAAAGGCAAACGAATCAGAGTCGATTCAATCAATCTACTTTGTGCGCCTTCATGCCAAACAACATTACGTTGAAAATCAGGTGATAATATTAGTTCATCATTATCTATTCTTGATAACAATAAATCAATGGTCATATATTTGGTAGAAACTCGAATAAGTGCAGGATTAAAAGGCTCACTTAGTCCCACCTCATCTTCAATTTCTTCAATCTCAATACCTGTACCATCATCTTCTTCAAAGTAATCAACTTCATTCATATCTGACATACGCTCTTACTCCTTATAACTTAATGATTCTATATTTTACCTAAAAAGGAGTCCGCAAAAAATTGCGGACTCCTTTCATTTCAATTTAGCGATTATAAGGCTTTAAGCCTTATAATCGCTGAGTTCTAACCCTTCAAGAAATTACGCAACACCGTCTGCAAAATGCCGCCGTTGCGGTAGTAATCTACCTCAACGGGAGTATCCACGCGGCAGGTCATGGTGATGGTGCGGCTAGTGCCATCGGCAGAGGTTACGGTAACTTCTACATCTTGGCGCGGCTTGAGTTGGTCATCAATGTGAATGGTGTAACTTTCCTGACCCGTTAGCCCTAGTGTTTGGGGCGTTTCGCCGTCCTTAAATTGCAACGGTAACACGCCCATGCCCACCAAATTGCTGCGGTGGATGCGCTCAAAGCTCTCGGCAAGAACGGCCTTTGCGCCGAGTAACATGGTGCCTTTGGCGGCCCAGTCACGGCTTGAACCCGTGCCATATTCTTTGCCCGCAATAACCAGTAAGGGAGTGCCGACTTCTTTATATTTTAGACTCGCGTCATAAATCGGCATGACGGTGTTGGTGGGCAAGTAGGTTGTCCAGCCGCCCTCGGTGCCAGGGGCCATTTGATTACGTAAGCGAATGTTAGCAAACGTTCCCCGCGTCATCACGCGGTCATTGCCACGCCGCGCCCCAAAGGAGTTAAATTCATGGGGGGCAACATCATGTTCTTGCAGATATAAGCCCGCAGGCATCTCTTTGGGGATTGACCCCGCAGGGGAAATGTGGTCGGTGGTGACGGAATCAGCCACTTTGACCAACACTTTCGCTCCGATAATCGGCACAATCGGCTTGACTTCAGGCACTAAATCCATGAAGAAAGGTGGCTCTTGAATGTAAGTTGACCACTCATTCCATTCATATAACGCGCCCTCGGCGGTGGGAATGGCGTTCCAACGGGGATTACTATGCTCAATCCCGTTATATTCTTTATTGAATGTAATAGGGTTAAGGGCTTTATCATACTCTGCCGCGACTTCGGCTTGGGTCGGCCAAATATCTTTCAGATAAACGGCTTGCCCATCACTGCCTGTGCCGATTGGGTCGTTATATAAGTCAATATCCACTGTTCCCGCCAGGGCATAGGCCACGACTAACGGCGGTGAAGCTAAGTAATTTGCCTTAATATAGGGGTGAATCCGCCCCTCAAAGTTACGGTTGCCGCTTAATACACCTGAAACAACTAAGTCACCTGTCGTAATGGCCTCAACCACCTGTTCAGGTAACGGGCCGCTATTGCCGATGCAGGTGGTGCAGCCGTAGCCAACGGTTTGGAAGCCGAGTTGGTCTAAATAAGGCGTAAGACCCGCCTCATTGAGATATTCCGTTACGACTTTGGAGCCTGGAGCTAAACTTGTTTTCACATGGCTGGCAACTTTTAGCCCTTTCTCAACCGCTTTTTTGGCTAAAATCCCCGCGCCCAACATTACGGAAGGGTTGCTGGTATTGGTGCAGGAGGTGATGGCCGCTAAAACGACTGCGCCATGTTTAATTTCACTGGCGGGGTTGCCATTGGCGCGGATTTTGCCAACATGGGTTAAAGCCTCATCTTTCAGGCCGTAACCTTTCGCGCCCACGGGACTGCTTAAGGCCATTTGGAAGGCTTGTTTCATGTCCGTTAAGGCGATGCGGTCTTGGGGGCGTTTGGGGCCAGCTAAACTCGGCACGACGGAGGCTAAATCTAACTCTAGCGTGTCGGTGAAAATCGGGTCGGGGGTGTCGTCGGTGCGGAACAGCCCCTGTTCTTTACTGTAACGTTCTACTAATTCCACTAACTCGGCGGGGCGACCTGTGCGGCGCAGATAGTTGAGCGACTCGGCATCTACGGGGAAAAAGCCCATGGTTGCGCCATATTCAGGGGCCATGTTGGCAATCGTGCCTCTGTCGGGCAAGGTCATTTGGCTGAGACCAGTACCGTAGAACTCCACAAATTTATCCACTACGCCCTTCTGTCGTAACATTTGCACGACAGTAAGCGTAAGGTCAGTGGCGGTTACGCCCTCGCGGAGTTTACCCATTAAGCGGAAGCCAACCACTTGCGGAATGAGCATGTAAATCGGCTGACCTAACATGACGGCTTCGGCTTCAATGCCGCCCACGCCCCAACCAACCACGCCCAAGCCGTTAATCATGGTGGTGTGGCTGTCCGTCCCGACGAGGCTGTCGGGATAGGCGACCATTTTACCATCTTCGGGGCGCGTCCACACGCCGCGCGCAATGTATTCCAAATTGACTTGGTGAACAATGCCACTGGCGGGGGGGACAACGCTAAAGTTGTTGAAGGCTTTTTGCCCCCAGCGCAAGAATTTGTAACGCTCAATATTGCGCTCAAATTCCATGTCGGAGTTCAGTTCTAAGGCCATCGCCTGCCCAAAATAATCTACTTGGACGGAGTGGTCAATGACGAGATTGACGGGGACAATCGGGTTAATTTTTTGCGGGTCGCCGCCTAAACGGTGCATGGCGGAACGCATGGCGGCGAGGTCAACGACGCATGGCACACCCGTAAAATCTTGTAATATTACGCGGGCGGGCTTGAAGGGAATTTCTTCCGCAATGGGTTCTAGCGGATTCCATGAGGCCAATTTATGGACATCGGCCTCGTTGACAATATAGCCGTCTACTTCACGTAATACGGCCTCTAACAAAACTTTCATGGAGAAAGGCAGGCGGGAAATTTGCCCTAAGCCTGCTTTTTCCAAGTGGTCTAACCGATAAATATAAGCCTCGCCGCTGCCTGTGTTAAAGGTAGCGCGCGCCCCAAAGGGATTTGTTTTACTCATGGTGATAACTCCTTAATAAAGTCGGTCAGGTGGTCAGTCGGTCAGTCGGTCAGCCATGACATGAAACTGACTCGCTAAACGCTGACTAGCTGAACGCTGACTAGCTGATACGCTGATTGGCTGGTTTGAGTATTTAGTGGCGGTAAAAATACTCACGGCGTATTTTAGGACGGAGGGTAGGTTGTGTCAAACTAATAGCGCGGATTGGTAGGTAGTGGACAAGGGGGGATAATTTGAGTACCATGAGGCGATAGCGCGGATTGGTGGGACAGGCGGATAAATTGGAGTGCAAACCTTTAGGTTTGCTTGTTTATTGTGGGGCAAACCTAAAGGTTTGCACTCCTGAGCCGCGCGACGAAATGGAGTGACCATGAAACTTGCTTGGTTTAAGGTGTGGAGTAACCTGTCCACGCGCATTACTGTTAGTTTAATTGGGCTGGTGTTATTGACCGCTCTGGCCGTTGGCGCGCCCGCCATCATTTTATTACGACATCAACTCAATGAGCAAGCCTGGCTACAGGTACGGCAAACGAGCCAAATTACGCAAGCCCTCTACGCGGCCAAGAAAAGCCAGTTAGCCAGCCTGGCCACGTTAACCGCCCAACGGCCTACCCTGGCGAGATTATTAGAACAATCTGACCAAAGCCATTTGTTGGCGTATCTTCATACTTTGCAACTCGGCACACGGCTGGATGGGCTGCTCATTTGCACCCTAACGGGGGACATTGTGGCGGAGGTGGGGCAGCCGATGCCCTCGGCCATCTGTCAAGCGACATTGGTTAGCCCGATTTTTGTCGATTCACAACTCACTCCACCGCATGTGTGGCTTTTAGCCCGTCATGACATCGTTGACTTATCTTATAAGGTGGTGGTTGGCGCGGCCCTTGATAATTATTTCACGCAACAATTAGGGGAACAAACGGGCTTACAACAAACGCTATTTTGGCAAAAGGTCATCGTAGCTACTAATTTTAAGCAACCCTTTAACCCAGATATCACCTCTGATAATGGAAACCTATGCTTTAACTTGGCGGATATACCCTATTATGCGACTTTAACGCCGCTGGAGTCGCCTGATTTGGCGATGTTAGTGGCGTTGGATGTTTCCCAGATTGCCATGACGCAACAACAACTGAGTGGGTGGCTGATAGCGGTGATGGTTACTATTATTACGCTTAGTTCGGTCATTGGGATTGGGTTGGCGCATCAAATTAGTCGCCCGTTGGCTCGGCTAGAGGACGCGGCGGCTCATTTTAGCCAGGGGCAACTTGATACACCCGTTAAGGTTAAAACACATTTGCGTGAGGTTTTGTTGTTAGCCCAAACGATTGAGTTAGCCCGTACAAAATTGAAACACAACTTAAATGAGTTGCGGGCGGAAAAGGAATGGAGTGAAAACCTGCTGCGGGCGATTGTGGAAGGAATTGTAACGCTTGATGCTAACGGCCGTATTACTTTTTTTAGCCATGGGGCCGAGCGCATTACAGGTTGGTCGGCGGTGGAGGTCATGGGGCGTTTGGGGGATGAACTATTTATTTTGCTAGATACGCCTGAGTTATTTAGCCAACTTATTCCGCCGCCAGGCCGACGGCGGAAAGTTACTTTGAAATTGGAGGGGGAACAGGCCGTTATTTTAGCGATTACGGGCGCTCACTTGTTGCCATCGGCGGTCAAGGGCGGAGAGAGAGGGGTGGCGATTGTCTTTCGGGATATTAGCGAAGAGGAGGCAGTGCATCGGTTGTTGAGCGATTTTCTGGCGAACATTACCCATGAATTTCGCACGCCCTTGAGCGCGCTCAATGCTTCGCTTGAACTCTTGTTAGATGAAGCTGAAGACCTCTCGGCGGTGGAAATGCGGGAATTATTGAAGCCAACCCACCTTAGCCTGATTAGCTTACAAACCTTAATAGATAATTTGCTGGAGACTAGCAGTATTGAAGCGGGGCGATTCACTATCCGCCCGCGTCCAACGCAATTGCATCAAATATTAACCGAAGCCATCCATATCATTCAGCCATTATTAGAGCGTCGTCGCCAAACCTTAACCATTGCTGAGTCATTGTCGTTAACTGAGCTTAACCTCATGGCTGACCCGACGCGGTTGGTGCAAGTGTTGGTGAATTTGTTGTCTAATGCGAGTAAGTATAGTCCATTGGGGAGTGAGATTAATGTGTGGGTGGAGGAACAGTTACCCCCCCTAGCCCCCCCGATGTCAGGGGGGAATCAAGTGCAACTCCCCCCTGATGTCGGGGGGGCGGGGGGGGGTAAACAGAGGTGGGTACGTATTTCCGTGGCTGACCAGGGGTCGGGGATTCCAATGGCAGAGCAGGGGCAATTATTTCGCCGTTTTGTGCGCTTACATAATCCTAACGGGGAGCAGTATGGGGTGGGGTTGGGGCTGTATGTGGTGAAGACGATTGTGGAGGCGCATGGCGGTCAGGTAGGGGTGGCCGATAGACCTGGCGGTGGGGCGTTATTTTGGTTTGAGCTGCCGTTGTAGTGGATTGTTCATTTAGTTTTTAGTATCAGTATATCAAGATTTAGCCCCCTCACCCCAGCCTTCTCCCAATGGGCGAGGGCGTATCTTGTCTCCCCTCTCCCATTGGGAGAGGGGCGGGGGGTGAGGGTGATTTAGTAGTTGCACTCAAATCTTGAAATACTGAGTATAGCCCTTATAAGGCTTTAAGCCTTATAAGGGCTGATTGATACTACAAATGAACAGAGCAACATTATTATGGGAGATTTATCATGAAAATTCTTATCGTAGAAGATGACCTCGCCCTCTCAGATGTAATTTCATTCACCCTCAGACGGGCGGGTTTTGATATTATTACGGCTCATGATGGTCTGGCTGCCCTCACCATGTGGGAGCAACATCTGCCCGATTTGGTTGTCCTAGACCTTAATTTACCTAAATTGGATGGGCTGGCCGTTTGTAAACGTATCCGCGCTCAAGCTGATACACCTATCATCATGTTAAGTGTTCGCAGCAGTGATGAGGCGATTGTGCAAGGGTTGGAGTTGGGGGCTGATGATTACATGGTGAAGCCCTTTAGCCCCAGCCAACTGGTGGCGCGCATCCGTGCCGTTTTGCGTCGCGTAGGGGCTACTCTTACCCCTAGCAGCGAATTAATGGTGGGTACTTTGCAACTTGACCGTTCTCGTAATGAGGCGCAATGCTTAGGCCAAGCGGCTATCCGCTTAACCCCATTAGAAGTGCGCCTCCTCGAAGCCCTCATGCTCAATGCGGGCCAGGTCTTATCAACTGATGGCCTGATTGATACCGTGTGGGGCGTTGAAGGGGGGGACCGCACCATGCTCAAGCAACTTGTTTATCGCCTCCGCACCAAAATTGAACCCGACCCAACCCAACCGATATATATTGAAACTATTCCTGGTGTTGGTTACGCTTTCATTAACGCGAAGAGTGCGAAAGGGTGAACGGCGAACGCGAAGGGCGCGAAATAAAAACGAAGGACGCGAAGATTTTCGCTTTTTTTCGTCTTTTTTCGCGCTTTTCGCGTCCTTTTTTCGCGTCCTTCGCGTTCACCCTTTTTCGCGCTTTTCGCAGTTATTTCGCTCCCTTCGCGTTCACCCCTTCGCGTTCCGTGTTACCATGTTGTTACCGCGCCATAACCACGCCTGTTACCGTTGCTTGGTATGATAATCTCAACAGGTGATGGATATATGACCCTCTATTTTGACCTCAAGCCCAACCAGATTAAAGCTGACCCTGAACTTATCGGCCGTGTTCCTTACGCCCTTGCCACTTATTATTTAGCTCTCCCATTGGGGCGAGAAAATGGGCAAGTGAGCGTGGTCATGTCCAACCCTAATAATGAACGGGCAGTGGATGTTCTCGGCGGCCTGTTGGAAGCGGAAATTATTCCTGTTTGTAGCTCGGCGGAATCGATTTCGGCGGCAATTGAGCGATTATACCCCACTGAGATACCGCATCAACCACTCATTTTGGCTTGGGCTAATTCAACATCTGAGGCTGCGGCCATTACTGACCTCCTGTCGCAGTTTGGTAGGCGATTGAATTTACCTGTAACCACCCTGACTGCTTCTCAACTCAAACTAGACATCGTATTACGACGCGCCCACTCAGGCCATTACCAACTTTTGGGACTCCAAGCCCCAACCAATCCCATAGCTTTAAACCATCTCATTCAATCTTCACCGATTCCTTTACTACTGGCACGTGGTCATTACACTCGCTTACAACGAATCTTGGTGGTTTTACGGGGCTATGCCTCAGATGAACACACCTTACAATTAGTTGCGCCGCTTATCCAAGCCAACCAAGCCACTGCCACCTTACTTTTATTAGCCGAATCTTCCTATCAGCCGTGGTCTGATGAGGCCGCGAATCAGCACTTGAAACGCTGTTTGCACCAATTTGAGGTAGAAACCCGCACAGTTTACCTTAAATTTAGGCAAGGTGAATGGGTTGACCAAGTGGCGGCGGAGGTGGCTCAAGGAGATTATGACCTCATCGTGATTGCGGCGGAGGCACATGGTCAATTTGTCATTGAGGTACTCCACCAATTAGATGGACAACAACTCCACGCTAACCGCCCCATTCTCATCATCAAACCGCCGTTATTTACGGCTTAATTGAATGGGAGTCCAAATCTTTAGATTTGACCGTCAAATCTAAAGATTTGGACTCCGCAAACAAAAGCCCATACCCATCAATTTTTTAACATAGGAGAACTGTATGAAAACTCATTTAGTTCGTTTTATTGTTGTAACTTTATTTGTCTTGGTTGCCGCATGTAACAGTCAACCTCCCGCTGAAACCAAAACCGAAGCGAAAACTGAGGCGACTACCGCCCCCGCCAGTTCATCCAATGAAGCCGTGACCGTGAGGTTAGCCTATTTCCCCAACTTGACCCATGCCCCCGCGTTAGTTGGCACATCTCAAGGTACATTCCAAAAAGCTCTCGGCGCAAATGTGACAATTGATGCCAAAACCTTTAATGCAGGGCCAGCGTTGATTGAGGCACTCTTTGCGGGTGAAGTGGATTTAGGTTATATCGGGCCGAATCCTGCCATCAACGGTTATGTCAAAAGCAAGGGCGAAGCCCTACGGATTATCGCAGGTTCAGCCAGTGCAGGCGCGCTCTTTGTGGTTCGTCCCGAAGCGAATATTAAGGAAGCTAAGGATTTAGCAGGCAAGAAATTGGCCTCGCCGCAATTGGGGAACACGCAAGATGTGGCCTTACGTTTCTACATAGAAAGTAATGGTTTGGAAACCGCCGATAAAGGTGGCACGGTGCAAATTATTCCCACCCAAAACCCTGATATTTTGACCCTCTTCAAATCAGGTGGGATTGACGGGGCGTGGGTGCCAGAACCCTGGGGGACACGTCTCATTCAAGAGGCCAATGGGCAGCTTTTCCTTGATGAGCGCACCTTGTGGCCGCAAGGTCAATTTGTAACGACTAATATCATTGCTAGTACCAAATTTATCCAAGAGCATCCTGATTTGGTCAAGAAATTCTTAACCGCCCATGTAGACACCGTCCAATTTATCAAGGCCAATCCAGATGAAGCCAAGCAGATTGTTAACAGTGAAATTGAGCGTATCACCACGAAGGCTTTGCCCACAAAGGTACTTGATGAAGCCTTTAAAAATGTAGACGTGACTTACGACCCACTGCCCGCCACGTTGTTCAAATCAGCCGATGATGCCTTTAGTTTTGGCTTTTTGGGTGATACCAAACCTGACTTAACAAACATTTATGACCTCACTTTCTTGAATGAGGTTTTGCAAGAGAAAAATTTAGAGCCTATTACGTTTTTACCGTAAATTAACTTTAAGTACCCAAGCAAAAGGTTTGCGGACTAATTTTAGCCTTTATAAGGCTGCCGCAGAATTTATGCTCACCTACTTTAATATCAACGACCTTATGGTAAAAAGGAGTGCAACGCTTTAGCTTTGCGCCACCACAAACGAGCAAAACTAAAGCGTTGCACTCCAAAATACCCTTTTTGACAAAGAAGTCAACGGGAGGCTTTATGAGTGTATCACAATCTTTAAGTGTTAATAAATTTATGGGATGGTTACGAACGACAACAATGACAACGGTTTCACCCCCGCAGGATGCTTCATTAAAAATTGAAGGGATTAGTAAAACCTTCGTTAGTCAGCAGGGCAAAGTGGTTCATGCTTTAGCCCCCACCACTTTGGCCGTTTCAACGGGTGAATTTGTTTGTTTTTTAGGGCCGAGTGGCTGCGGCAAATCCACCTTGCTCAGTTTAATTGCGGGTTTAGAGCAACCCAGTTCAGGCCAAATTAAATTTGGTCAACAGCCCATTCAGGGGACGAACACTGACCGCGTCTTACTATTTCAAGACGGCGCACTCTTTCCGTGGCTAGATGTGCAGGGTAATATTGAATTTGGCTTACGGCAAATAGGCAAATCTAAAGAGGAACGGGCGGAAATTGCCCACAAGTGGCTAGAACGGATGAATTTAATTGGCTTTGAACACCATAATATTCATCAACTTTCAGGCGGCATGCGGCAACGGGTCGCCATTGCCCGCGCCTTCGCCATCAACCCCGCCATGTTGCTTATGGATGAACCCTTTGCGGCTTTGGATGCCATGACCCGTGACCGTTTACACCATGAATTAGAACATTTGTGGGCCAGCACCCGCAAAACCGTTATTTTTGTCACGCATAATGTCCGTGAAGCCGTCGCGCTAGGCGATAGAGTCATGGTTTTTTCACCTCGCCCAGGGCGCATTGTGGCGGAATTTAAGGTGGATTTGCCCCGTCCGCGCTCCCTGGAAAATGTGGCGTTAGTGGAAAAGACGGCCGAAATTATGGCGGTGTTACAACAAATTATGGCGGAAGGAGATGAACCCTTATGACAGCTAATGTCGCAACCTTACCTGAAAGTTACGCCCCTCAGTCAACTATTAAATGGCAAAGTTGGGGTAGCCGCATGGTGTTTTATTCAGGATTATTGCTTTTTTGGGAAGGGGTGGCGCGGTCAGGCATGTGGCCGAGCTATGTTTTACCTGGCCCTAGCATCGTTTTAATCACCTTACAACAGGGCATTATGGACGGGCTGTTTATTAAAGCGGCCTGGGTCAGCATGCAACATATCTTTATTGGATACTCCATTTCAGTGGTGGTGGGCTTGGTATTTGGCCTGTTACTCGGCCAAAATAAATTTTTGAATGACACGTTGGGGTCACTCGTCATGGGGTTGCAAGCCTTGCCGAGTGTTTGTTGGTTGCCATTGGCGATTATTTGGTTTGGCCTGAATGAGCGTGCCATTGTCTTTGTGGTGGTCATGGGGGCCTTGTTTTCCATCATTTTGGGCGTGGAGGGCGGTGTGCGTAATATTCCGCCACAATATCTCAAGGCG
The DNA here is from genome assembly GCA_020049115.1 of Chloroflexota bacterium. Lineage (GTDB taxonomy): Bacteria > Chloroflexota > Anaerolineae > 4572-78 > J111 > JAIFLK01. The sequence continues at coordinate 20,133 of JAIFLK010000135.1, forward strand.
GCCCGCAATCTAGGCGCGAGTGGCCTCGCCATTTACACCCAAGTCATGCTTCCCGCCGCCCTGCCCACCATTATCAGTGGTCTCAAACAAGGCTGGTCATTTGCCTGGCGGTCACTCATGGCCGCAGAATTGTTGTATTATAGCTTAAGTTTAGGCAACCTCCTGCAAACAGGCCGCGATTTGAATGATGCCGCCCTCGTCATGGCCGTCATGGTGGTCATCATCAGCTTTGGCGTTTGTATTGACCGTCTGGTTTTTTCTCCCGTTGAAAACCGCGTGCGGGAACGCTGGGGGTTGGTGAATTAGAAGTGAGAAGTAAGAAATGAGAAGTAAGAAAGCCACTTTATTCAATTAAAGTGGCTTTCTTACTTCTTACCTCTCACTTCTCATTTCTAATTTCTAAACGTACTGCCCTCAAAAAACTCCACTAAGCCATACCACAACAACATGGCCGCCACGCCTTCATCTAAATTGCCGATAAAGGGGAGATTATCGGGAATAAGCTCAATAAATCCCGCGCCAGGGTTTAATAAGTAAATCATCCCCACTAACGAAATGAGGTAAACAAACCAAACAGGAATACCCCGCGCACTCAATGGGGTTGTAAAAGGGCCTAATTTATCACGGTCAGGGTGCATGCGTTTCTCCTTAAAGTTAAATATAACAGGGTGTTTTGGAGTGTAAACCTTCAGGTTTGCTCATTTATAGTAAGGCAAACCTGAAGGTTTGCACTCCTTTTTGTAAAAGAGGCGAATATTGGAATGACATTTATCATACCTACTGGCTAAGGTTTTTGCAAACCAAGTCTTAATTTGTCCTTCATGCCCAGGTGGGTGTAAAATCGCGGCTTAAATCAATCTTTAGGAATTTCTATGCACTCTTCTGATAAAATTGTGGCCTTTGCAGGTGGTGTGGGCGGGGCAAAATTGGCCTACGGTTTATATCACACCGTCCCGCCCGAAAATCTAACTCTCATCGTTAATACGGGCGATGATTTTGAACACCTCGGCTTACACATTTCACCAGATTTAGATACCGTCATGTATACCCTAGCCGACTTAGCCAACCCGCAAACGGGCTGGGGCGTGCGCGCTGAAAGCTGGGGCATGATGAGCGCGCTCACCCGTTACAGCGGGCCAAGCTGGTTTAATCTCGGTGACCAAGACATGGCGACTCATCTATTACGAACCCTGGGCTTGCGGCAAGGCCATTCATTACAGTGGGTAACACAAGACCTCTGCCAACGCCTTGCTATTCGTTGCGCTATATTACCCATGAGCAATCAACCCATTCGTACAATGGTACAAACCGATGACGGCGAGTTAGCCTTTCAGCACTATTTTGTGGAGCAACGCGCCCAACCGATTGTTACTGGGTTGCGTTTTGCTGGAGCAGAATCGGCTGAATTAACCCCCGAAGTGGTCGCGGCGATTGAGCAAGCCAATCTGATAATTTTCTGCCCTAGCAACCCCATGCTCAGTATTGCGCCGATTCTGGCCGTGCCAAAATTACGCAGTCTTATTCAAGCCAGCCGCGCCCCCAAAATTGGGGTCTCGCCCATTGTCGGTGGGCAGGCCATTAAGGGGCCAGCCGCGAAAATGATGCGAGAATTAAACCTGGATGTCTCGCCCGTCGGTGTGGCGCGCTATTTAGCAGAGGTAGTGACGGTTTGGGTTATTGATGAGGCCGATGCGGTTTATGCTTTGCCCTTGCACGAGTTGGGGTGGGAAGTATTAGTTACCGCCACTATGATGCACCAGGCTGCCGATAAAATTAGATTAGCTAACGAAATTCTGGCTTTTTAAGTAAGATGAACTTAGGTAGAGTAATAGAACCCAATTTTTAACTTGACAATTCATCATAACTATGTTAGAATGAGGTCATTGTTACAAGTTATCTAGTTTAATGTAGCCACATAGTCTACAATTCACTAGAATATTTAATGTTCAGTTTTTAGCAAAGAGGAGATTTATAAGTCATGGCAGGACGTGTTACAGGTGTGATTAAATGGTTTAACTCAGCCAAAGGGTTTGGCTTTATTGAGCGCAGTGGCGGCAAAGATGTTTTTGTCCATTACAGTGCGCTTTATTGAGCGCAGTGGCGGCAAAGATGTTTTTGTCCATTACAGTGCTATTAGCGGGAGCGGTTATCGCTCTTTAGAAGAAGGTCAAAAAGTTGAGTTTACCGTCACAGAAGGTAAAAAAGGCCCTCAAGCAGAAGATGTTACTGTGCTGGCTTAACTTAGTATGAACTAAAACGGGCTGCCTATTTTATACAGGCAGCCCGTTATTTTTTAAATATCCGAATCCACGATAATTCGTGGATTTTTTGTTAATTAGCACTTACGCCAACACCGCACCCCCGCCCTCTCCTACCTATCCCCCATACGGGGATAAAGGAGAGGGCGTAAAATCTCCCCCTGATGTCGGGGGGACTGAGGGGGGGTATTTTGCCTTTTGGCGTAAGTGCTAATCTTAAAAATCGTCATCCCAAACATTTTTGCCACCCGCCAAAAATACCTTCTCACCGTCAGGCATCCGCGTCCATGCGCCCACATGTTGTTCAAATTGTCTTAGCTGTTCGGGGATTTGTTTTAGGTGACAAAGGTCATCAAAATCTGCGGGGGTAAATTGGGCTATTTGGGGTAAGGTTGGAAAACATTGCCAAAATAAGTCGCGCATGGCAATGAAATCACGCGGCAAACGGATGTTTTCTTCCCGATTGCTTTCCAAACATTCCATGAGAATTTTAGCGGCCCCTTCCGCCGTAATCTGAGTTAAGGGCATTACACTATTTACTTCACGAACCCATTTTTGGTTAAATTTATCCATTGAACCATGTCGGCTAAAGGCATCTTTGATGCCCCCCTCCCAGGGAGGATTATAATCAATCAGAAATTGCATAAAATAAATCTTTTGCTTTTTCGGACTGTCATAGCAGGCAATAATCAACATTCCTTGTGAGCCATTTTCATGAAAATAGGCGTCAGCAAAGGAAAACGGTGAAATAACTTGCAAGGCATTCACTTTAAGCCCCTCCGCCGCTAACCATTGCATTGCCACTTGACGGTCAGCCCCCTCAACTTTGCCTTGCTCCACCCATTCTAGCAAAATCGTAATACTATCCCATTCTGTCAGCCACGCAGGTAATAGATTTTGCAGCTGCTGTTGTATCTCAGGTGGGGCCGCTTGATAGGCTTTAAGTAAGATAGGTAAATATTGCGCGGCTTTAAATGGCGAAACAATATTGGCTAAACCCGTTTTTAAGGTTATTTCATCTTGTTCTTCTAACTGTGGTTGAGCCAGCCAATCATCTAACCGAATCCGTAAAAAAGTAATTGGCGGCAGGTTGATTTTGGCTTTTTGCCCTTTTTGTTTACTTTTAGACATGGTAAACTCCTTTTCAAATTGTTTCGTTATCGCTAATGTCCTGCGGCGGCTGAACCAATGCCCGCACGACTTTCGCGTCGGGGAAGTGAGGGCGCAAGGCTACCCAAAAATCTTCCAATGATGGGCGCACCTCAAAATAAAAGAGGTGGCTCTCCGCCTCCGAGTCTGATGCGCCAAAACCATCCACCGACATGAGCGCGCCAGGAATGGCTAAAACCACCTCCACCCAATCCTCCTCATGCGGCACGGTGTCAGGCGACAGCCAAATTTCCACCAGCGTCGCCGCTTGGCGCAAATAATCAATGTGCCAATGGGGTTTCTCAACGGGCTTAAGATGATGTTTCAGCCGCCCCATTAAGCCACCCGCGCCAAACGCACTGCCAATATACGCATACCAACCCAGCGTAAATTCAAACGTGCCAAGTTTGCCAATGGTCAGCGTTTCATTTTCAGGTAAGTAAAGTAATAAAATGTAAGTTCCAGTTTCCATCGTGTTTAGACCTTTCTGCATGATAAACAAATTTGGGTGGTTGGCAAAAAATGGGCGAGGTTAATTCGTTGATTAAGCTGAAATATGGCATAATTTCTGTTATCATCCCTAACATAATACATTAGACCCGACTTTACGCGGCTACCAGGCCGCGCCAAGCTGAGTCCTCAACTTAACCATGAATTGGCAACCTTACATTCATTCAGACCCCACCTTAACACTAGAGATGTTGCGGGCGGTTTTCGCTTTTGCCAGCGAAACCATGCGCGAAGAACATATTTATGCTATGCCCGTTGCGGCAGGAGTAGCATAATGCGATTTTTAGCCAATGAAAATATTCCCCTCCTCGCGATTCGCTTAATGCGTCAAGCAGGTCATGAAGTGATTGCCGTCATAGAAACTGCACCTGCCAGTAAAGATGATGAAGTTTTGGCTTGGGCGCGGCGCGAACAATGTTACATTCTTACCTTTGACCGTGATTATGGCGATTTGGTATTTAAGCGGCGATTGCCACCGCCAATAGCCATTATCTACTTTCGTTTTGTCCCGTTAACACCGCAAGAACCAGCGACTTACTTGTTTAATTTGTTACAAGTGAAAGGTTTAATATTATACTGCGTTTCAAATGAAAACTACACTTTTGGCATAGGAGTCCGCAATCATTTGCGGACAGCCCGCAAAGAATTGCGGACTCCAGATT
>JAIFLK010000133.1 GCA_020049115.1 Chloroflexota bacterium
ATGAGGAGTCCGCAATCCTTTGCGGACAGCCCGCAAATAATTGCGGACTCCTGTCCCAAAAAGTGTCATTTTGATTTGAAACGCAGTATAACTCCGCGATTTTTGCGTAAGTCCTACCTTAATCGCATTTGCAACATACAACGCAAGATTTACGGGAACGGCATTTCCTATCATCTGTTCCATGTTGGTTTTAGTGCCTGAAAATTTAAAATCCGTAGGAAAAGTCTGAATATAACTGCGCTCAAGGGTAGTTAATGGTCTTATTTTATCAAGCTCAACATTTTCGGGGTCGCAAGTGTTAAGTTTATATCCTTTTGGTATAGGCCGATTAACGCCACGTACCGTAGGACTTGGTTCATCAATACTAAAAACCGTTCTACAATAGTTTCGGGGACGTCTATAATAAAAATTAATGCCAAATTTATCTCCTAAATAGTCACGGATAGTTATGGGTTTTTCTGAGAGGTTTTTTTTAAGGATACCTGTCAATTGATTATGTTTGTCATTCAGGTGGCCTATCAAAAAAAATCGTTTTCTTGACTGAGGCACACCACAAAAAGAAGCATCAAGAATTACAGAAGTTATGCCATAACCCGCATTTGAGAACTGAGCAATAACATCTGTCAGAATATGACTTTTTTTAATTTGCTCCACATTCTCCATAACAAACCATTCAGGTCTTATTTCACAAACAATGTTGGCAAAATGATACGTCAAATCAGCGCGCCCCTGGGTCACATCGCGCTTGCCTGCACTAGAAAAATCTTGGCATGGCGGGCCGCCCATTATTAAATCAGGAGCAAATTCTTTTATTTTTTCAATAGATTCTGTTTCGTTCGTTAAATCTTGTTTAAAAATTGGGTGTGAAAAATTTTCCTTATACAGCTCAATAGCAGGATTCCAATCATCAAAGGCAGCCACCACTTCGAAGCCAGCTTTTATGAAACCTAAAGATAAGCCTCCACAACCCGCAAATAAATCAACGCATCTCATTCGAATAATCCTGGTGAATTAAAGATAATAGCATCAAATCTACGCTCTGGACTTAAAAGATTTTGCCCCCCACCTAAAATAATATTTCTAATTTCGCTCTTTTTAATGGCTGGTTAATCCAGCATTTCAATAACCGAGTAAACAAAAAAAATCCCTTAAAAAATTGCCACAAGGCCAACCATTCAAGGGACTCTTCGTTTACCAACCTCACCCACCCATTAATGGTCGTGGGTGGAGGCCAAACCTTTTTGCACCATGAGACCATGCGCGCGTTTAGCCACCGTTTGGTCAGGGGCAGCACGCAATATCTCTTTGACGGTTTTACCCGCCACCGCCCAATTAGGGGCGTTATCCATGTAGGTGTGGAGCAAATAGCCGTTGGGGCATTGATACACATCGAAACAATTGACGCGCTGGGCAAAGCCATGCCCCGCAATAATCCGTGTTCCCTCAAAAGCAAGGGTGTTATTCTCTTCCGCCGTAATGCGGCTGACTTTTTGTATGGCTTGTTTAACCTGGTCAGCAGATTGGCCTTCTAGTTCAATCAAGCCCTTGCCGTAACGGGCAGCATCTATTTTGTCCATATAATATCTCTATGCTGACGGAGTCCAAATCTTTAGATTTGACCATCAAATCTAAAGATTTGGACTCCGTTATGGCTACGAGGAAGTTCTGGCCTCGTTCTTCTTATTATTACGATAAAACCATATCAAACTGCCGATAGCCGAGAGGCTAACAATGACCCCTAAATTTAACAGGCCACAAAAACCATTGACCCACATCATTGTCTGCCAATAATCAGCCTCATTGGGTATAGTCCCTGAGATGCCAAATTGAGCCATTAATTGCGGTAAGTCGTCCAAATGAGACAAAATAATGATATTTGTCACCGCGGCAATCATTTGCCCACAGACAACCGCAAAGCCCGTTATCATACCAGCCATCATGCCTCGGCTTAAGCTATCCTGCCCACTTTGCGGTTTATCAAACCAACCCGTAAGATAGCCCACCCCTAAGCCTAAGAGGGGCGTTAAACACAACGTGCATAAAGGGGACAGCAAATTTAGACTCGTAATGTAAATAAAACCAACAATGGCCCCAATAAACCCTGCTTTAAGCACAACTGATTCTCCGACTACTCATCATATGCTGGCTCCGGAATGCGCTCCACGCGGACGGAATTGGTGCGCCCTTTGACCCCATGGGGGCGCGCACTCCCTACCATGATGGCAATATCATTAGGTTGCGCCAAACCACTTTCTAACGCCTGCCCCAACGCATATTTGACCATTTCATCGTTATCATTAATGCGTTTTGTGGGAATACTCCGTACGCCCCACGTAAGGGTTAAGCTACGTTGCGTAGCTACTTCGGAGGTGCGTAAGGGTTAAGCTACGTTGCGTAGCTACTTCGGAGGTGAAGGCAAAAATGGAGACATGTGGGCGGTGGCTGGCAACCCGACGGGCAGTTGCGCCAGAGGTGGTATAAGTCGTAATAACTTTGGCATCAAGGGATTTCGCTAACATGTGGCTCACGTTAGCCACATTGGAGGCAATGGTCTCGCCAGGGTCAATCGGGGCGGGCGGGGGCAACTCGCCGTCCATCCAGGCGCGCTCGGCGCGTCCCGCAATGGCCGACATGGTGCGGATAACCTCAACGGGGTATTTACCAATGGCCGTTTCACCTGATAACATGAGGGCATCCGTGCCGTCTAGCACCGCATTAGCTACGTCAGTAGCCTCAGCGCGAGTGGGTTTGTGGCTGGTGGTCATGGATTCGAGCATTTGCGTGGCGGTAATGACGGGGACAGCGGCTTGGCGACAGACCGCAATAATTCGTTTTTGGGCAATGGGAATTTCCCGAATACTCATCTCCAAGGCTAAATCACCTCGCGCCACCATGACCCCATACGCTTCTTTTACAATGGCTTCAATATCATCCAACGCGCTCTTTTTCTCAATTTTGGCAATCACAGGGATTTTGGCTTGTTTGGCCGCCAAATACGCATTCAACAGCCGCACATCATCGGCCGATTGCACAAAAGAAAGGGCGAGGAAATCAAAATGATGTTCAATGGCAAAATCCACATCGGCAAAATCTTTGCTACTGATAGAAGGTAAGTCTACTTTCGTTCCAGGCAGGTTAATCCCCCGTTTGCTAGTAAGCATGCCTCCTCTGGTAATGCGACAAATAATATCCTCATTACGGTCTAAGGAGTCAACCAGTAACTCAATATTACCATCATCTAAAATGATAACTGTCCCTGGCCACACATTACGGGCTAAATCCGTAAAACTAATCGGAATAGCTTCAGGTGTCCCCATGACCTTTTCGGCGGTCAAGCGAACTTTCTTACCCTGAGTCAGTTCAATGGAACCATTTTCCATGTCGCCCACGCGCATGCGCGGGCCGCGCAAGTCGCCTAAAATGCCCAGAGGGAAATTCATGTCCTCGCTCACCTTGCGAATCAACTGAACTAAAGGGATTAAATATTCAGGGTCACTGTGCGAGAAATTAATGCGGACAACATTGAGACCTGCCAAGACCATTTCGCGCAAAACATCTTCTTTATCGCTGGCTGGGCCGAGGGTGGCGACTATTTTCGTTCTTTTTCTAGGACGCAATTTGTATACATCGTGAGGCATAGCTTCTCCAGGCTAAGGTTGAATAATTTTTAATGGAGCGAGGCATTTATCAAACTCGTACAGCTTGGCATAAATAAGTGAGTAGTTTACCTACAAGGTCTTGAAGACCTTGCAGGTCGATGTAAGTACCCAAGCAAAAAATTTGCGGCATTTCGTAGGGGCAATGCCTTGTGCTTGCCCCGTTTTGGGCAGGGACAAGCCCTGCCCCTACGAGGACAAGCCCTGCCCCTACGAAAATCATTAAATCGGTATAATGCCGCAGAATTTTTGCTCACCTACTTAGCGTCACTTCACCTGCAAGGTCTTCAAGACCTTATAGGTGTGATTTTGAACTGTTGGGTTATTTAAAGCCCAGGTGTACGAGCTAAACAATAAAAGGCATAGTTTAAGTCTGATAAATGCCTTGTTCCTGCTAATTAATGAACGCAGTATAACACTAAGCACAGTGATTTGCAATGAGATACCCCATTAGATTGACGTGGTTGAATTTCTATGTTAGATTCACAGTTATTAAATAATGATAAATTAGGTCTTAGCTGCGAGAGATTTCAGTTAAGCAATGAACGTTGGAGGAAACATGATTAACTTATGGCGTGAATTAGCCCCAGGGCCAAACATCCCCGAGATTGTTTATGTCGTCGTAGAAATTCCCAAAGGCTCACGTAACAAATTTGAATATGGGAAAGAGTTGGGGATCATTAAATTAGACCGCGTGTTATTTTCATCGTTACACTACCCTGGTGATTACGGTTTTATTCCTCGTACGCTTTATGACGATGGCGACGCGTTGGATGTGTTAGTGATGGTCAATGAACCCACATTCCCTGGCTGCGTCATTGAAGCCCGCCCGATTGGTCTGTTCAAAATGTTGGATAATGATGTGCCTGATTACAAAATTTTGGCCGTGCCAAGTCATGACCCTATTTTTGATGACTATCAAGATTTGACCGACGTGCCGAAACATTTCTTAAAAGAAGTGTCCCACTTTTTTGAGGTCTACAAAGACTTAGAAGGCAAGCGCGCCAAGCCATTGGGTTGGGAAGATGCCGCCACCGCTAAAAAAGAAGTGGAACGTTCCATTGAAATGTATTATAGCAGTGATTATTTCAAAGGCCGCAAGGTCTAAATGAAGTTAATAAACGAGTAAGCGGATAGATTCCCATGACTTTTGTTAATTAAACCTCACAGGTCTTGAAGACCTGTGAGGTTCAAGGTCATGAATTTATCCGCTTACCCGCTTATTCTCTCCCTGATTTTTTGATACGCGCGCCTCACCTTGCCATCGTTTTATTACTGATAGTCCTGGCGACTTTAGCTTGTGTTACCAACACCCCCATCGCCAAAGCCCCCACCCCGCGCCCTACTCGGACGGCTATGCCCACGTTTACCCTAACGCCGTTGCCGCCTACTGCCACTCCTGTCCCGACCACAACAGACACGCCTATCCCAACGAAGACCCTCACCCCTACCGCCACCGAACCACCCACTAACACCCCCATACCCACTGATACGCCACTGCCCACCACCGCCCCTACCGATACACCTTTGCCAACGCGTCCGCCTCAATCCGCGGCACGACCACCCACAGCCCCTCCCATGCCAACTGCAACAGCCGCGGTGGTTATCAATTCTCCTTTACCCACCCCCGCACCTGCCGACCCTGGCACGGCCAAGGGCAGCTATGAGGCGGGAAGTGAAACGGGAACGCAAAATTGTGAAAGCATTAGCATTACGGGTAAAGTGACAGAAGCTGACGGCAATACGCCGATTCAGTTTGTGGTGATTGAAGTGAAAGGGGATAAAGATAAATATAAAGGGCCCTATTTGGGTAAAAGTGACGCTCAGGGGCAATATGTGGTTTCAGTTGGCCCCTTGCATGAAGTCGGCTCAGTTTTATTTGAGGCCAAAATCAGTGGCGGGGCAGGGGTCTCCTCCAAAACCGTGCGCTGGAACACCAGTAGAGATTGCCATGAGGATGGCGCGATTCAAACCATGACCATCAATTGGTTACGTAAATGACAATTAAACCTGATAGTTGGATTGAACACATGGCACTAGAACATGGCATGATTGAGCCATTCATTGCCGAACAAATGAAGCAAGGTCTGGTCTCATTCGGCCTCTCAAGTTATGGCTATGATGTGACCGCGGCCGATGAGTTTAAAATTTTTACTAATGTTAATGCTGTAGTCATTGACCCAAAAGCCTTTGATGCCAACTCCTTCATTGAAGGCACCTTGCAAAGTGATGGCAAAAGCCGATACATCGTGGCCCCGCCAAACTCCTTTGTTTTGGCGCGCACCATTGAATACATGCGAATCCCGCGTAATGTGGTGGGCTTAATGACCGTCAAATCAACCTACGCTCGTTGTGGCATTGTCTCGCCACCCACGGTGTTAGAACCTGAATGGGAGGGGCATATCACCATTGAAATTTCCAACACCACGCCACTCCCGGCACGAGTTTATGCCAATGAAGGCATTGCCCAGGTGTTGTTCTTCCAAGCAGATGAGTTTTGCCGAGTTTCTTACGCTGACCGCAAAGGGAAATATCAAGGGCAAACGGGTATTACCTTACCTAAAGTGAAGCCGAAATAAAAAAGAGCGAGGCAATCGTAGATTGCCTCGCTCTTTTTTATTACAAACACCTCACCCCCGCCCCCTCTCCTAAAATAGGAGAGGGGAGACAAAAACAACTCCCTCTCCTAAAATAGGAGAGGGTTGGGGTGAGGTAAATTTTATTGATTCAGGAAAATCGGTGGCATTTGCCATATCTCAATGGTTTTATCATTAACCACTGAGGTAGCAAGTTTACTTTTATCAGGGGTGAAACCATAAGCCTCATTACCCGCAGTGGCTAATGGTCTTAATAATTCGCCATTACTCACCTGCCAAAATTGGATACTCCCCCCCATGTTGACCGCTAAAACGGTATTTTGCGGGTTCAAATCTGCTTGATATGGCAGACCAGGGCTTTTGATAGTGGTCATGGCGGTGCCATCTTTGGCTTGCCAAGTGCGAATGGTATTATCCGAACCCGTCGTAATAATTTGCTGCCCGTCGCTTGAAAATGAAACATCATTCACTACGCCTTCATGCCCCTCTGCTTTGCCCAATTGCTTACCACTCGGCAATTCCCATAAGTAAAGTGACATGCCTGCCGCGGAAGCCAAGACATTCCCCTCTAAAGAAAATGCCACATCATTCACCTGATTAGGATAATGGTCTAGGGTTGTAACCAACTTGCCACTATCAGCCGACCAGACTCGGACCTTCGCATCCCATGAACCCGTAGCCACAAATTCATTATTGGTTGAGAAAGCCACACTACTCACCACATCTTCATGCCCCTCTAAAGTGTGAAGTAATTTACCGTCACTCACTTGCCAAATTTTAGCTGTTTTATCTAACGACCCCGAAATAAGTTGCTCCCCATTGGGCGAAAAGGCTAAATCCGTCACCTCTTGGGTATGGGCTTCTAACGTGTTCATTAAGCTATTACTATTAACATCCCAAATCTGAATTGTCCCATCCTTAAAGGCCAACGCCAATGGGTTGCCATCGGCAGAGAAGGCTAAATGTAAAGCGGAATCACTCAACTGTAAGGTATGAATGAGGCGCGGGATGGTGGGCGCGGGTAAAGCACAACCACTGAACATGAGCAGGGTGATGAAGCTACCAAGAGCCACCTGAATAATTTTCCGACTAATTTGATTAAATTGAAACAGATTTACCATTGCTATTTTTTACTCCTACGATAAATAACCAGAATTTTTATGTTAATCTTCTAACCAAACTTAAGGTTGCACCGTTGCTGTCGCCATGTGGGTGGCCTCCACTTGAGGCACAGAAATTACCTGAGTGGATTGCAAAACCACTGAGGTAGCCTGTTGGTCACTTATCGTTACTGAGGCAGTCATGGTGCGACCATCATACGTCGCCTCCACGATATAGTCACCCACTGGTACATCAGCAAACGCAAAATTTTCTTGATATAGGTCATCATAATTAACGATATTGTTAGGATAACTAAAGGCTTCGCGGCGATAATGGCGGCGGTCATGCGCGTCATATAGCTTTACCAACTGCACTGGCACAAAATAGCCTTGCGCGTCCATCACCCGCCCCGCAACCACGCCAAAGCCGAGGTCAGGCTTTATCCAAACATCAGGATTACGGGTGTAGGCATAAGTATTACTGCCCACGCGCACCTCAATATGCAAATGTGGCCCCGTAGCGACACCCTCTTTACCCACTTTAGCAATCGGGTCGCCTAGCTTGACCGTTTGACCCACTTGCACTAAGGCCGCAGACACATGCCCAAACAAGGTATAAACGGGCTGCCCACTCCAGGCATCCGTATGTTGAATCACAACGGCTCGCCCATAGAAATCAGGCCATGGGCCAAGTTGATGCGCCACATCATCAGGCCCTGCATGAACCACCACCCCATCCCCAATGGCATGAATGACATTACCAAAACTGGCTTGCACATCAATGCCAAAATGCCATAAATAGTTGCCCAAAGAATTAGTGCCATAGGGATAACTAAAACTGCCCCACGCCCCTCGGTCAGGGAAAGCCCGCCCAAACCATAAATGAGACAGAGGCAACTCCGCCAAACGCAGGGTCTCTGTGGGTACAAGCACGGCGCGCGGCAGAGGCGTAGGATGCCAACTCGGCGTGGGCGTATTACGAATCAGTTGCCCATTCGCGTTGATGCTATATTCCTTAAGGTCTAAAGTGGTAACGGTTAATAATTGAACGGTGGGCGTAGCCGTTAAAACCCCACTAAAACCCAAAGCTGTTGGGCTGGCGGTAGGGGTCTCTGTCACCTGAAAAGCCAAACTAGACGGCGTTTGGAGATAACTATACGCGGTTAAAACGGTCAGTGTCATCACCACGATAAAGCTACCCCGTAAATTTATTTTGAAATAATTAGCCATAAATCTATCCAACATACCCATTGTTCATTTATACTGCTAACGGGCAGAAATTGCGCTTTTTGGAGTGCAAACCTTTAGGTTTGCCGTACCAAAAATAGGCAAACCTAAAGGTTTGCACTCCGATTTCTGACCGTGCTGAGTATCAGTATATCAAGATTTTGGTTCAACAACTAAATTTCCCTCACCCCCGCCCCTCTCCCTTTGGGAGAGGGGAGACAAGAGACTCCCTCGCCCTTTGGGAGAGGGGAGACAAGAGACTCCCTCGCCCTTTGGGAGAGGGGAGACAAGAGACTCCCTCGCCCTTTGGGAGAGGGCT
>JAIFLK010000124.1 GCA_020049115.1 Chloroflexota bacterium
TGCAAGAGAATGAAGATTTTGAGGCCACCGTTTATCGCCCACACCCAATTTTGCGCGATTTGTTCAGTGGGGGCAAAAATCAACCATCACCAAAATTGACGGGCTATTTGGCCTTGACTCCTAAACCGTTGGCGGAGATTGCCCTGCAAACGGGGCCAGGTGACCCATTGTTAAGCGTTTGGGGCTACGGCTTGGGGCGAGTGGCGGAGTGGAGTTCCGATTTGGGGCAGGAATGGGCGGGGGCTTGGGTCAATTGGCATGAGGGCGCGAAATTTTGGGGGCAGGTGGTCGGCTATACGTTGCCCGCGCCAGATTTAGGTTTATTGCAATTGCAGGCGGAGGTGAACAGTGACGGCGTGACCACGTTCATTGCCAATGGCGTGACGGTGACGGGGGAGACGGTTGATTTAGCGCAAACGAAGGCGATACTTACTAGCCCTAGTGGTCGCGAGACGGCTATCAATTTATTACAGGTTGCACCAGGGCGGTATCAACAAGCGGTGCGTTTGGCGGAGGCGGGGGCGTATCAACTCAGCGTAATGCAAATGCAAGCGAGTGAGAAAATTAGCCAAACAGCCATGCTTGGGTTTGTCATGCCATATCCCGCCGAGTTTGCCATTTTGCCTGAAGGGGCGGGGCAACAGTTGTTACAAACCATTGCCGACATGTCGCATGGACAGACTTTTACGCTAGGCCAAGCGTTACGGTTAAAATCAACCCATGATAATTTGCCGTTGAATCGCCCTAAACCAATAGCGTTATGGCCTTATCTCTTGGCTGTCGCATTATTACTCTGGCCGCTAGAAATTGCCTGGCGGCGGTGGGCGCGGCTGCGGATACAGTAACAAACGGAGTCCAAATCTTTAGATTTGACTCGGACAAATCTAAAGATTTGGACTCCGTAAGCGAAACTCCTATTGGCAAAAATGATAGCCATTATTCATCTAACATGTTTGTTACATCTGACTTGAGATTGGGTAGGTCATCTTGAGTTGTTAGCCAAACTTCATCTAAGTCTACGCCCAAATAATCATGCACCAACTTGTCTCGCATACCTGCGATGTCTTTCCAAGGAACCTGAGGATGTTGTTGCCTAAAGTCAGGGGAGAGTTGTTTAATTGCCTCACCAATAATCATGAGTTGTCGGATAACGCCATCTTGTACCAATGAAGTTTTATGAAAATCGTTTTCGTCGTAATTCGTTAGATATTCTTCGATTTTAGCAATCGCGTCTAACACATGGTGTAAATAAATGGCCTCATCACGCGGCTTCATAAATCACCTGAGCTTCTTTAAGGATACGTTCGCGGAGATAAGGGCTAATGGCCGCTTCCGTCAGCAAATCCACGCGGCGTTGGAGAATGGCTGACATTTCCCGTTGCAGTCTGATAGTGGCTAACAGAGTTTTACGTTTATAGAAATAGATTAATAAATCTATATCACTTTCAGCGGTGGCCTCACCGCGCGCGACTGAACCAAAGAGACTCAATTTGGCAACATCGTATTGACGACAGAGGGGAATTAAGGGGGATATATCAAAAGGTAAATTACCTGGCATAAATTTATCTCCTGACCGTCATTGTAGCACATAGAAATGAGGAGTTCAAATCTTTAGATTTGACTCTAACAAATCTAAAGATTTGGACTCCGCCTGGTCAATTTATGGGTGTAGATTAGGGTTATCCACCACCAAACCTTCGGTTTGCGCCGCACTATCTACATAGTAACGGTTCATAATATTCTATCCTCAATGATGATTTCGGATAAAGGGCGACCCATACTCAACTTACGAGATAATTCAGTCTTTTCTTCAGGCGATAAGGGAATGAAGTCGGGAGGTAGCGGTGGTGGCGGAGCTAACAAGCCCGCGCTTTTCAAAACCTCTGATATTTGCTCTCGCTCACTTAACGGGGTCAGTCGAGGGCGAATGACCAGATTATCGGCATTTTTGACTAACTCTAACCCCTGAGTTAACCATTCATAGACCCATTCGTATGGAATTAAGACCCCTTGTGGGGTTAGTTGTAAGTTTGCTATATTTGTCATCAAGGTATCTCCTTAACTATGATTGTAGCACATAGTAAGACAGAGGCCAAAACAGGGCTAGAGCAAATGAGTGAATGAAACGAATGATGGGAGTCCAAATCTTTAGATTTGTTCGAGTCAAATCTGAATATAAGATAGAAACTATCCTTCCCGCCAAGTCGGTCTATTTGCCTTTGGTAGTAAGGAAATAGTAACCTTTTAAATCAAGCTATGGTCTTTAGTATGTCATAAGCCCCATGAATCAAAAAGAGGTCAGCCACGCGCCTGACCTCTTTTTTTTACCATTAACTGTCATCATTTAACCCGACGCGGCGCGAAGATAATGACGCGTTGTTGGGGGGTTAAGCTGAGTTTTTCAACCTGCTCCATGCGGGTAATCAGTTGTTTCACTTCGTTGGGGGAGAGGACTCGTTGCAACCACAATAAACGCAGTAAATCGGTTAAATCTAAAACTTCAATCTGCTGTTGGTTACAATAACGCACGGCCCGTTGGTCATTGCTCAATAAACGCCCCTGACGTTTTTGAGCTAAAGCAATGGCTTCACATTCACCAGGATTCAGACGGTTAGGTAGGGTTTGACTCAGTAACTTTTCTGGTAAAGACAGAGTTAAAATTTCAATCTCATTAAATTTAATTGCTTGTAAAACGGTTGCTAAATAACTTTTTCCATGGGCAACCCCTGCCACAAGTTCAGCCTCTACAACAGGCGGAATAAAAATTTTGTTATTTGGAAATAGTCTCGCCAATAAAAACAATGAGTCGGCCGCCGCAAAGGAACTTAAGATATTGGTATCGCTAATGATGAGCATAATACACCCTCACGTTCCAATTTTTCGGCTAATACATCAATCTCCTCCGCTGTATGATGTCCATAAATCTCAACGGGTGTTCCTCGTTCATACAAAATATCTTGTAACTCCCACCGAGTAATCCCCGCTAGGTCAGCGGCCTTAGCCACACTACATTGGTCAGTCAGATAAAGTTGAATGGCTTCCTCTAGGGTTGCATGTGACGGTAAAGGTTGCTCATCATGTCCATTAGTTAATTGGTTTAATTGTTTAGCCAACCAACGTTGGTCAGCTAAGGTAAGGAATGGCAATAAATCTAGCACTTCTTGGGCTTTGAGAGTTGTGGTGTCAATTGTTTTTAGCATTATAAATTACCTTCATGGGACTGCGGTCATCAAAATGGTAGCCTTGAGCATAAAATTAAGAGGTATTATAAATCAAGCCACCTGTAAGTCAAATTAAGTATTGCATCAAAACGAGGTCAGCCACGCGCCTGACCTCGTTTTTTTTTGACATGCGCCCAAGCCTGATTTATAATCTTACTTTACTTTATAAAAGGAGTTTCGCTCATGGTCATAGCCCCTTCGACCCAAGTTATGCCTTTGCAACTGCAAATTCCCCTGCGGTTATGGCAAGAAATGCAACGCTTAATTCAAGCAGGTTGGTTTCGTAATAACGACGATTTATTACTAGAGGCGTTGCGCCGTTATTTGGAATTACATCAGGCTGAATTGTTAGAGCAGTTTATCCAAGAAGATATTCAATGGGGGTTGCATGGCGTTGATTAAACCATCCATTGTTGTGGTTTGTGATGCAGGCCCACTCATTCATTTAGACGAATTGGCTTGTTTAGATTTATTAACACAATTTCAACAAATTTTAGTTCCACACCAAGTTTGGTTAGAAGTACAGCAACATCGCCCTAAAGCTTTAAGTCAATCAGCCGTGATATTACATCAAATTTCTGTACCCATTTCCACTGAGATAAATTTTGTAACCTTAGCGCAAACGCTAGGATTAGCTATAGGTGAACAAGCCGCCTTATCCTTAATGAAGCAATATCCACAAGCCATTCTATTAACCGATGATTCTGCCGCGCGCTTGGCCGCGACCACGTTAGGTTATCAAGTTCATGGTTCTATTGGTGTTTTATTACGCGCCATACGTTCCCAACAAAAAACAGCTACGGAAGTCAAAGCTATTTTACAACAGATACCTCAATTATCTACCTTACATATTCGTCCAACGTTATTAAACCAAATTACAACTCAATTGTAATATT
This sequence comes from Chloroflexota bacterium, assembly GCA_020049115.1. Classification (GTDB taxonomy): domain Bacteria; phylum Chloroflexota; class Anaerolineae; order 4572-78; family J111; genus JAIFLK01. Next base: position 4,118 of record JAIFLK010000124.1, read on the forward strand.
CTCTGAACCAAAAATAGGTCAGGCACACGCCTGACCTATTTTTGGTTCACCCCATTTCGTTCTTTCGCCCCAACCTGCTCATTCAACTCAACATTCTCTTCATCAAGTTCTTCTGACTCTGGTTTAGGCCGTTCCAAGATTTAAATCGTCCCAAATCTTGAGGAGTCCGCAAATGATTGCGGACTCCCTACTACCTTTGTGGGAGGTTTATTTTCTTGGAACAGCCTTATACTACGTGAGGCTACAACATGGAGTTCAAATCTTTAGATTTGACTTGAACAAATCTAAAGATTTGAACTCCGCAATTAAATGGCAATACCTAACTCACGCAACTTCGCGTGTAACTCAGCCAACTCTTGTTGCGCTAATTCTTTGGCCTGACGTTCTTGTTCCTTAGCTTGGCATTCTTGTTCAGCCCATTGATTAGCTAATTCTTTCGCCAGGCGTTCTTGTTCAGCTCGCTGATTAGCTAATTCCTTAGCTTGGCGTTCGATTTGTAACTGTTCATCGCGGGTTTGTAATTGTTCCTCACTGGTTGGCAACAAATTCCCTTGCCTGTCCCACCAACGCATCCAGGGCAAGGTAACATGATTATATTCCCCACGCCAAATGCCGATTGCCGCGTCCAACTCAGGAATGTCATATTGACCGTATACGTTAGGCTGCATCAATTCATAACGGCCTGCAACCCATTGATACATCTCGATACTCGCCTTTTTCACCTCATAAATCCCATAATAGGCTATCCGAATCGCTTGTTCATAAATCCAAAATTTACCTTGATAGGGCGTTTTATCCCGTTCCTCACTCCCATTCCCTGAAACAAATTCCAGCGCAATCAATGGCGGCACATGTTCTTGCCACATCACGTAAGAACGGCGACAAGCCCCATCTAACATGGGCGGAACATTAGGAACATAAAACCAATCTGGGGCTT
>JAIFLK010000033.1 GCA_020049115.1 Chloroflexota bacterium
TCCCTCGCCCTTTGGGAGAGGGGAGACAAGAGACTCCCTCGCCCTTTGGGAGAGGGCGGGGGTGAGGGTGACAAATCTTGAAATACTGAGTATAGTTATTACGCATTACGTTAATAGCACGGATTTATAGGACAAACGGATAAATCCGAAAAGTCCCGCGAATCGCTATTATAATAATTAAAAGAACAATGTTCTACTTACTCTCATCCAACCACACAATATTTTCATCCGTCCAGCCCCGACTATTGTTGGGGTCATGTTGAATGACTCCATCGATTGAATTTTCTAAGGCAAAGAGACGGCGTTGGCTTTTACCATCAGGGTCCATCTCCCAAATGCTCCACTCACCATCGCGATTGCTGGCAAAAGCAATGTGCTTCCCATCGGCTGACCATGTGGGCAGGCCATCATCGGCTTTATCATCGGTCAAGGCTTGGATATTTTGCCCCGCCAAATCCATACGATAAATATCCCAATTGCCAGACCGCTGCGACATGAAAAGAATCACTGAGCCATCAGGTGAAGTTTCAGGGTTACGGTCAGTAACATTATCGGTCAATAATTTCCCGCCGCCACCCACCGTATCCCCTAGCATAATACCACAGGTGCCACCAATGCAACTTTTATAAACAAATTCTTTCTCATTAATCCACTTCGCTCCTTCACCCTGAATTGGCGAACCATCACGGCGCATGACCTCTGCCACCCCATTGGTTACCCAATATATCGCAGGTTCACGTCCCCCCACGTTAGAGTAATAAAGCAACGTTTTACTTTTAGGCGAAACGGCGGGACGACTATCCTCCATGAACGTAGCAAAATGCCACGGCTCATCGCCTCCCTTGAAAGGACGGGCAAATAAACCCCGTTTATCAGGTTGCCAGGAGCGATAGGAAAAGTCATGTCCATCGGGACTAACCGCTGGTTGGCTGGCACTGGCTTGTAATAACGTTTGATTACCACCATCAGCCGCATCCGCCATATAAATATTGTAAATCCCTTTGGCGGGGTCAAACATGGGGAAAATTATTCGCCCAATAGCAAGTTTTTGTCCCCGTGCTAACGGTTGGTCGCGCGAGACATAAGCAGGCAAAGGCAGAGGTGTGGGCGCGAGAACCACCGTTTCCGTCACCGTCGCGCTCATGGCGGTTGAAGCCGAAACGACACTTGAGGTGAGAGTATTGGTTGCGGCTGGAGTTGAGGTTGACGTTATCGCCTCTGTTGCTTCAGGCATAGCCGTTGCCTCTATTGCTGCCAATGCCGTTTCCGTAACCACTGCCATTGAGGGCAAGGTTGGGGTCATGGTCGGGATAACAGGCGCAGCCGTAGGTGCGCTGGCTAATGGGCCAAAAACTTTGGTCGGAGTGGGAATAATTGGGATATTTTTCTCTTGGCCTGTTGGCACAGAGAGTTTCAAGTTATCAAAACTGACCCACAAATACGTATCGCCAAAAGTACCCGCGAAGAAACCAAAATTACCATGCGTTAAGGAATCATCGGTGACTGAGGCTAATAATTGATTATTAGACCAAACGGAAAGGTTATTACCAAAAGCAGCCACTTTTAACAAATTGGCTTCATTAGGCTTCACCTGCTCGGAGGCCGTCCAATCAATCAAGGTAATCCACTTGCCCTGGATAAATTTGGTTAAAAGGAAATAGCCATCATTGGAAATATCGAAACGGTAAAAATTTTCTTTATCAAGAAAACGAAATATCAAACCGTAACTATTATTCTTACCACCATCCTCTAAGCGCGCTTCCACTTCCGCCTCAAAATCGGCCACATCGCGATTGGCTAAACCCCAAGCCACCAAATTAGCCGTATTCACCTCAATTTGATAGCGGTTGTTACCATACACCTTGCGCGTATATTTATCAGAGGCATCATCCCACCCACTCTTAGAGTCACTAAAATCATCTTGATAAGCTAAGGATAAATTCGCTGGCTCAAACAAAGGCAACGCAGTCACAGTAACTTCGGCGGGGCGAGACTCAGCCTTGACGGGCGTGGCCTCAGCCACAGGTGTATCATAACCCTTTTCGGTCACGGCAACAGGCTGCCTAAACGTAGCATAAAACACCACCGCAATCGCGGCAATTAATAACACCAAAAATGCCCCCACAATTAACGGAAACATAGCGTTACTCCGTTGCGGTGGTGTTGCCCCAACAACAGACTGCTGCGGGGCAGGCGATTTATCATACTGCGGCAACCGAAAGATAAATGAACTTTCGCCAATGCTAATGGTATCGCCATGCGTTAAGGCCACAGGTTCACTAATAGCGGTATCATTCACTTTTGTTTGATTATAACTGCCCAAATCGCGTATCACCCATTGACCGCGTTCAAGCGAAATTTCGGCATGATGGCGTGAGGCTTTGGTATCGGTTAAGACCACATCATTATCAGTCTCGCGCCCAACACGGGTCGTCATTTTGACCCGATGAAATTGGCCCACGCCTTCACCCTGAATAACTTCTAATTGTGGGGCCATGGAGGTCCCCGCTTGCGTAACTGAACTGTGAGAATTTGGCATAATTTCTCCACCTGCAAATAATTCGGCATAATTTAGAGTCATTATAAGGTTTTGAACCTTATAATGGCTAGCCTTATCATGCTAAACACAAACGGCAATTGTACTATAAACCAGGAAGTTAAGCCAATGGCTTAGGGCATTGACGTTGAAGCCCATTCATGTTAGAATTTGCCCGCACATGTTACGTCAAAGCTAACCAAAACCTTGACAAACCAGAATTAGGAATTAGAAATTAGAAATGAGAAATTAACTCATGGGTCTAATTCCTAATTCCTAATTCCTAATTCCTAATTCCTAATGACCCATAAACTCAGCAGTCCCTTTACCGAACCCATGCCCCACTTGCCCATTCGTGAGGGCGCGCCCCCCCTGGCTCGCCCCACCAAAGAGGACATGGAAACGTTTCCCCAAGCCGCACAACAGGTATTAACCGCGAATTGGGCCGCCCAACAATCATATCTAACCGCGCCTGACATGAACCTCTCATGGTTGGCAGGGCGACATATATTGTTAGCGGGCGCAACGGGGCCAGGCTTAGGCGGCGCGTTAGCTACCACAATATTAGGCCATGGTCAAGCTGCCAGCCTGACCATTGTGGCCCGCGATTTAACACGCTCGTTAGGTTATGAAACGGGCAAGGCCATGCAAGCCCAAGCGGAAGCCGCAGGCTGGGGCAATCGGTTTCATTGGCTCAATAGCGGCATGGCCTTAGAGGGCAAACCTCTCGCCCAAATGGTGGAGGCTTTACAGGAAGCTAAGGCTGACCGCGTGATTTATGTTAATACTGTGGCCGCCGCCTTATCGGGTTTATTACCCAACATGCCCACCGTGTTTGTTAAAGATGCCGATGAAACGGGCGCGTTTCAATGGCAATTAACGCCCCTCAGCGAGAAAGAAATTGAAATAACCCGCTTTGTCATGGGCGAAATGGCGGTGCAATTTCCCCAAGTGTTGGCTGAACAGGGCATTTCGGTAGAACTCTCCGCCTTCGCCGATTGGCGCGGCAGCCTAGACAAAATCAGCCGCGACCCCGCCTATCCTGAATATGGCCGCCAAGGGGCATACTCTACCAGCCTTTATTTACCGAAAGCCACCATCCAAGCCGCCACCCGCGCCGCCTATCACACCCCAAATCGGATGATTGATGTTTTCTTCCCCATGATGAAAACCCGCGCCCTCGCCTTCATTCCTGGCGGTTTGATGATGGCGGGTATCAACGAAACCCTCATGCAAAAAGAGCATATTCGCTACCGTGATGTGCCTGAATTGGCGGTGGGCATGTTAGAGCGCATTGGCCGCGCCCTCGCAGGGGACGACAACCCCTTCCCGCGCCTGGATGCCCATGATGCCCATTTAGATGAGTGGATGTTTGAGGTGATTGCTCGTTTGAATAATGATGAGAATAGTGATTTTTATTACAAACGGTGGGTGTAAAATAAACAGCCCGTTATGTCACTTTGACATAACGGGCTGTTTTTGGTCAACCAAACGGAGTCCAAAGCCGTAGGCTTTGAAAGGGACAAAGCCTACGGCTTTGGACTCCGTGAACTCCGTTTGTTAAAAGTCATCGTTATTGGCCTCACTTAAAGAGAGGTTTTTATAATTGGGATAGGTTTTAAATTGTTGAACTAATGCGTCACGCCCTACTTCAGCAAAGAGACTAGGAAAAGTTGACCAGGTGTAATCATGCAAATTGTCAACATATCCATGTTTTACGGGATTATTAAGCAAATAGTTAAGCCGAGTGAAATAATCCGTTTCATTACGAGGACAATAATCCCAATAATTCCACCAAATCGGCTTTTCGGCTTGGGTCAACGAACTCATTAACATGGCTGAACGGCTGTGAATGTATTGGATAATTTTAGATAGATTTTTACCTATGTAACTTTGGCCTAACCAATGATAATGGTTATCCAAGATGACCCAATGATGTAATTCCCATTGATATTTAGCCAGTGTTTCGTGAATTAACTCTAACAAGGTTTCCTTTACCCTGCTTTGAGCTAACAAAGGTCGTTTTTGGTAAATTGCGCCTGTAATGAAATAGGGCATATTGTCTAAAAATAAGTGCGGTGGCGTATAAGGAGAACGAGTTAACATTTTTAACCAATGAAAGCAATGGAGTCCAAAGCCGTAGGCTTTGTGTAGTTTAGGTCAAAGCCTACGGCTTTGGACTCCGTGTTGTTTGTGTGGCTTACTTCACAATTAGCGGCAGATAAACCTTACGTTGCGTTAGCGTGACCACTGCCGAGTCGCCACTGCTGACAGTTTGCGTAATGGTATCCGTCTTCGCCTCTTGACCGACTTGCTCAATGGTAGTGGTCAGGCTGATGGGCGCGGTGCTATTGTTGCCAATAGTGACGCTATCCTCAGTTAGCCCAAAGGTGACGGGGGCAGCGGCTTGCCCGTTGATACAGGAGACAAATTCACGGCTAGAGTCACTGGACTCGGCGGTTAAGGTTTGGCAATAGGCCGTGTCGGTGGCGGGGGTGAAGGTGCTGCT
>JAIFLK010000303.1 GCA_020049115.1 Chloroflexota bacterium
TAATCAGAATAACTAGAGGGTCTTTTGGGTTTGGTCATGCGAAAAAAGTTATTTTGGAGTGCAAACCTTTAGGTTTGCTTGTTTGTTGTCTGGCAAACCTGAAGGTTTGCACTCCTGGTTAATTCTACTCCGAAAAATCCATCACAATCGTATACATTTCGCCTGATTGCACCAGGCTCACGCCAACGAGGTGATAATCGGCATTGAGCATGTTTTGGCGGTGGAGTTTGCTGTTCATGAGCCAATTGAGGGCGACTTGCACGGTTTTATCGCTGGGTTGGTTGTTGCGCTGAATATTTTCGCCCACATGGTAGGGGTTGCCAAATTTGCCCGCGATGAGCCGTTGGCGGAGGGTTTGACCGTCGGGGTTGACATGCCCAAAAAAGTCGCGCATGACCATGTCTTGGGCATGACCCAACGCCACTGATTTTAAGGTTTCGTCTTCTAACAATGGCGGGAGGTGGTTTTGCTCACGTTCAGCGTTGAGGGCGGCAATCATTTGTGCCACTAACTGGGGTTGATTGAGAGGCGGGGGGCCTTGGCGGGTGGGTTGGCTGCTGCTGGGTTTGGTGCGAAGGGTAGGGAAGATGATGGGGACGGCGACTAAATCCCCTTTTTTGAGGGCGGCGGGCAATAAACTGGGGTTGGTATATAAGACATCACGCACGCTAGAGCCATATTTTGAGACAATACTGAGTAAGGTTTCGTTGGCTTTCACTTGATATAATACAATGGGGACACCTAACATGAGGCCATCATTAGAGGGAATGAGTAATTTAGTTCCTACCCGTAATTGTTGCGGGTTGGTAATATTGTTAATGGCTAGTAGTAGTTCTGCCGAAACATTAAACTCATCGGCGATGGTTAAAATGGCATCACCTGGTTGCACCTCGTAATATTGTTCAATGGCTGAACTGGCAGTTTGTGGGGTTGGTTCGAGGGAAAAGATGGTGGGGATTTTGACTTGGTCGCCGACCTGAATGGTTTTGAGGGTAAATTGGGGGTTCGCTTTCGTAATGGCCTCAACACTAGAGCCAAATCTGGCGGCGACGCTGAGGATGGTATCCCCCCTTTTTACTTCGTATAGTTCGTGGGCGTGAGGTTTTTCAGGAATGAGTAACTTTTGCCCGACAGCTAAACTGGCGGTGCTGTGGAGTTGATTCGCTAGGAGAATGGCCTCAGCGGTTATGCCATGCTCTAGGGCAATGGAAACTAAAACCTCGCCAGGTCGTACAATGTGAGTGATATAATTGGGGGTGGGCGTGGCGGTGGGGGTGGGGGAAGCGGTCGGCGCGGGCAGATTTAAGGGTCGGGCGGTGGGGGTGTTGGTGGGAGCTAGGAGTGGGTTGAAGGCAATGAGGGGTTTATAATCAGGTGACGATAGATTAATCAGGGGTTGGTAATAAATGGGCGTTGCCGTGGCGAGGGGCGCGGATAAAGTTTGGGGTATGGTAGTGGTATTTTGAACCACTACCATACCCCCGATTAACGCCAAGCTAGATAATATCCACCATAAATGGTGGCGTAGAGTGTGCCATAAAAATGACATTATTCATTAGCAAAGATTAGCACAAAGGTATGGAATTGTTGCATATTCGATACCCCTACGCCAATACGGGTATATTTGGGGTGTAGAATGTTATAACGGTGGGGGCCGTCGCCCATAAACCAATTGATGGATTGTTCAACGGTTTCACTTTCGGGGCGAATATTTCGTTCAATATTTTCACTGACTTGTTCCATAGCCAACCCTTGTTCTTGGACGAGGGCTTTGGCATTTTTGCCTTCAGGATTCCAATGGCTGAAATAGCCGCGCGTGTCCATGTCCTGGGCGCGGGCCATCGCCACTTGATTTAGCCCTTCATCAACCACGTAGGCTGATAAGCCATTGGCTTGGCGGTAGGCATTGATGGCGGCAATCATTTGTTGTTGCAGGCCAATAATGCCTGGGCTAGAGAGGGCGGGAATGGTGACAGGTTCAATTTTGCTGTAACTTTGCGAAACATAAGTGGTACTACGAGGTTGGGTTAAGGGGATAACGAGTTGTTGCCCAATTTGTAAGGTTGTTGGGTCAAGGGCGGGGTTGGCGGCTAAAATGTCCTCTACGGTTGAGCCATATGCCACACTGAGACCTAACAGGGTCTCGCCGCGATTGATGGCATGGAGGGTGGTGTGGTGATTGAGGGCCGCATCAGCCATATCATCGCCGCTAGGGATAATTAACTCTTGTCCGACTTGCAGGCTTGAGGGGTCAAAAATCCCGTTGACTTGCATGAGGACATCGGTTGAAACGTCATATTTGTTTGCAATGTATAGGGGACTTTCACCTTTGGCAATCACATGGATACGAGGCGTGGGGGTGGGTGTGGGTGATTCTTTGGGTGTGGCGGTGGCGGTGGGTTCAGCAGGGGTAGCCGTTGGGGTCACGGGGATAATTAATTCTTGACCGATTTGTAATAATGTGGGGTCATCAATGTTATTTGCGGCCATGATAGCATCAACATCGGTGCCATAATTCATGGCAATAGAGAGTAACATCTCTCCTTTTTCAATCACATGGGTAACGATGATGGGTGTTGGCGTATCGGTGGGAGAAAGGGTGGCTGCTTGAGTGGCAGTGGGTTGGGCGGCGGTGGTGGGTTTGGGGAGTTTGGTGGGGAGGGGGAAGGCATTTTGTTTGGCAATGGAAGCCGTAAATAAACCTTGAGTGGAGGTGCCAGCCGTTTGTTTGGAATTTTTGGCTTTTTTGACAATGGCGGGGCTGGCAGCATCTGCTTGCGGGAAAACGAATAAGTAGGTTAAGCCAACTACCAACGTCATCCACCATAAATGGAGAAATAAGCGGTTTTTCGGTGCTTTACACTGCTTTTTAGTTGGTTTTTTAAGGGGTTCACCTGGTTTGATTTGGTTATCGTTCATGTGGATTCACCTTTTGGAGACCTGAATTTAGTTTACTAGTCATCATTCTATTATAGCCCTCAAAAGGCTATCCTGTCAAAAGTGTGGATGGGTACTAGGCAATTTGGCGTAGGTGAAAACTCCTGTCATGGTGCGCCCACATCTTGTCGGCTGGAATGTAGCCAACAGGATGTGGGCGCACCATTTAAAATAGCCCCAAGCGTTGCAATAAGTTATGAATATCTTGCTGGGATTGGTAGGGAACATAGGTCAAGGCCATTTGTAAAATTAAGCCAATCGCCAAGAAAATGGCGAGAAATAAAAAGTTTTGTTTCGTTGCTTGTGGCATAAATCTCCCCACGGTGGCGGGGCTTGCTTCTTCGGTGGGCGCGGCATGGAGGGGGACAGCGGCGGCAAAATCATCGGGGGGCAACCAGGTGCTAAAAATTGCCCCATGAGCATAAGCGGAGCGTAGTTTAGGATTACGTTTTCGTTGCAGCCGTTCCTCTAACCACAGATTGCCTTCACGGTTGGTGCAATCATCGGCAGGGCAGCCCACCACTTGCACTTCATCTGCTCCCGCTTGGATGGCATGGGTTAGCAAATCTGGGTGAAGCATACCCGCGCAGATGACAGGGATAGTGACTAGGTCACTGCTATTAGATTTAAAGTTTTGTAAGCCTTGCATGAAGTGACGTTCACAGGCAAAGATAATTTTGAGGGGCTGTTGGGCGGCTTTGGCAGTGGCAATGTGAGCGTTGACCTCTTCCCACAATAATTCGGCGGGGCGGTTGCCGAGAGTGAGGGCGAGGGTGGGGCATGAGCCGAGGCAAATGCCACATGAAACGCATAAATCAGGTTGTGCTACGGCGACTGATTCGTAAGGGCTGCCGTCTTCACGCGGGATCATGGTGAGGACGTTATAGGGGCAATCCTCGGCGCAAAAGCCGCAACCAATGCAGCGTTCAGCATGTACGACAATGGGTGGCTGCTTTTTGGTGGGCAGTAGCCAGGGAATGGCGGCGGAGACTCCCCAGGCGATGATGAGCGCGGCGACCCCTGACCATAAGATGGTGGGGGATTCGGTCAGGGCGGAGGGCAGATAAAAAAGGAAAATTAAATCAATGGTGGTAACGCCTGGCATTTTAGTAAAGTCGGCAATGGGTAGCATCCCCAGGGGAAAGGTGAAACACATGATCACAAGTGATGCGCCCATGATAATCATCCAATGTTGCGGTGGGAAAAATTTGGGGCGACTGAGCCGCTTAATGTGTAGCCAGTAAAAAGTGGCGACCAAAACCGATAAGCCAACATGTAATATAACCAAAAGGAACATGAATCGCCAGAGCTTATCTTTAGCTCCTACATCTAATACACTGAGATAGAAGGATTGGGCGAGGGGGGGAAACAGGGACAGGAGGTTGAGGAAGGCTTGGCTGATGAGTTGCGCGCCGCTATCCCACACTAGCCAATAACCTGTAATGCCTGCCAACCAAATCATGGCGACAGAGGCGATGCCGCTGACCCAAGCCAGCGAACGCGCCCCATGAAATCGTCCCGTGAAGAACATGCGAATGGCATGAAGCAGGGTAAAGATGACCAAGCCGCCAGAGGCATAACGATGAACGGCGCGGGCGGTGCGGGAGACGAAAAAGCCTTCCATGTGCGCCACTGATTCGTAAGAAACTTTTGCGCCATATTGATAGAACATGATAAGGTAAAGCCCTGTGCCGAAAACAACGGCTAACATAAAAAAGGCAATCGTACCCGTGTGATAGAACGGGTTAAGTTGAGGGGAGATGAGCAGTTTGTTAATGGGATTTTCTACGGCTAGGGCTATTCTTTCTAGCCAACGGAAGACGCGGCTGGCGATATGGCGGCGGATAGGCCAATCAATGGCGGGTGGGGCTTCCGTTTGGTTGGTAATGGGAAGGTCTTGCCAGGTGAGGTGAACGTTGGGTTTGTGGTTGGGTGATGTTTCCATGTAATAATGTTTTATAAAAACAAATAGGCGAGACGGCGAAAAATATTCGCACTCTCGCCTATTTGTTTTGCAATAGACATTATACCGATTTAATGATTTTCGTAGGGGCAGGGCTTGTCCCTGCCCACAATGGGGGCAAGCACAAGGCATTGCCCCTACAAATAAACTCTAATATATTCCAGACCTTACAAGTTTTTAAAACAACTGCTGTTAACTTAAAAACCGATTAGGTCTACCAGGGTTTGAAGCCTGGTGAGGTCAATTCGATGGTGCGTACCATTTCAATGAGGACAGGCCCGTAAGAAACTACAATCAAGAAGGCGGCACCTGCTAACCAGGGTTTCCATTGGGAGAGTAACATGGGGCCTTGTTCGGCGTGGGTGACTGCGTCGGCAAAGGGAATGGTGGGAATTTCGTTGGGTGCAAGTTTGCGGCCAAAAAATATTGTGCCGATAACATTGACATAAATTAGAATGTAAGAAATGAAGAGAATGGTACCGCCTAAACCGACCATTAACAGGAGAACATTCCAATCAGGGTTGGTCATGGCCGCAGATTTGATACTTGCGCCGAGTTCAGTGCGGCGGGGCGCGCCTAACAAACCCATTAAGTGCATGCCACGGGAGAAGATAATCATGCCGAAGAACCAGGTCCAGGCTTGGGCTAGGGCAATGTGGCGGCTGAATAGGGCGCGGCCTGTTAAGTGGGGCAATAGCCAGTAGACAATGCCCACAAAGGTTAAGGCGACGGCACTGCCCACGGTGAGGTGGAAATGACCTGAGACCCAGGCGGTGTTGTGGACAACTAAGTTGACATTGTAAGAGGCGTTAATAACGCCACCAATGCCACCAAAGATGAAGATGATAGCGGCGAGGAGTTGGGCGGTTAATTCGGGTTTGCCCCAGGGCAGGCTGAGAATCCAGGTGAGTGCGCCTTTGCCACCATTCATGCGCCCGGCGATGTGTAGCGAAGCCCACAGGTTATAGGCCGTGAGAAGGCTGGGGAAGGCTACGCCTAATGTTAAGGCACCATGAAATAGTTTCCAGCCGACAGAAATGCCAGGGTCAGTGATTTGGTGGTGGAAACCGACGGGGGTGGAGAGAACCAGAAATAAAACGAAAGAGAGACGTGCCATGGGGTCGCTGAATAATTTACCACCCGCCAATTTTGGCACCATGACATACCATGAAAGGTAGGCGGGGAGTAGCCAGAAATAGACGAGGGGATGTCCCGTATACCAGAAAAGGGTACGGGCAAGTTGCGGGTCAATGCCGCTAATGAGGCCGAGTGACCAGGGAATGAGTAGGGCTAATTCTTCAATGGCGAGGCCGAGGGTGGCGATTTGCCACATGGCCATGGTGATGACGGCCATGAAGGCGGGCAGCGGGGCGCGCTGGTTGGGGTGTTCTTGATACCAGGCGTAGAGGGTGAAGAATAAACTGTAACCTACGACCCAACTACCGACCACAAACAGGGTTGCACCGATATAAAAGGTGGGGTGCGCCATGAGGGGGGGGTAAAAGGTGTAAAGTACCGTTGCCATGTTCAGCAAAATGGGAATGGCGGCCATGACTAGGCCGATAATCATTAAAACAACGCCCACAATATCTAAAATGGGGAAGCGGGTGTGGCGGTCTAGGCTGTTGACGGTGACGTAGGTCAGAAAACCGCAGATAAAAAAGGTGGTAAAAATGAGGGCGTTTAAAACGCCATGGAGGGTCAAGCCCTGGTAGTAAGTTTGTGTCCAGGGAGCGAGAAAATAGAGATTAACTCCAGCATGTTCTAGGGCTTGTAGTGGGCCGTAGAGCGTACCAAGAAAGAGGGCGAACATGGCAAAACCAATGTGAACACTGGTTATTTTTCGTTCAAAGGCAAATTTTTCACGAGCGGGCATAAGTAAGTAATTTCCTCCTAAGTTAATTATTCGACAATGACTTTACCAGACATGGTTTGATGACCAATGCCACAATATTCATGGCAGACATAAGGATATTCGCCTGGTTTTTCAAAGGTGACACTGCCTTTGGAGACTTGGCCAGGCAGCACCATCATATTAAGGTTAGTGTTCCATAGCATAAAGCCATGTTGTACATCTTTGCTGGTGAGATAGAAGGTCACGCGTGACCCAACGGGTACACGAATTTCTTTCGGCTCCCAAATCCAACCAGAGGCCGTGCCAATCATGTAGACTTCATATTGACCGCCGCCTAAATCGGTGAGACCAGGTTTACTAAAGGGGCCTGATTGCGTCACGGTATTGGGGTCAACCCGTTGATAAGGGGAGGGGGCTTGGATGCCAAAGGCAAAGCCCGCCACGGTTACGGCAATCATAATTCCGATTAATACAACAACACTAATTACCATCCATGCTTTTTCGTAAGGGTCTATCCAGTGGTCATGGGTTGTTGGAGTGGTCATTGGGTCATTCCTCTCTCTAATAGTAATGAATAAACATAACCCCATAACGCTATTAGCGTTAGGATGAACACCACGCAGAACGCTAACGCACTACGGGCGGCGGCGAGGTAATCTTCATGACTAACCTCATTAGGAACTTTCGATTCGTTTTGGGCCATATCTTGGCTTCTCCCTTTATTATTTGTTAGTATTGTAACTTGGCAATCTAAAAATTTGGATTGTTACTATACAACGATAGATATTAGACATTATACCGATTTAATGATTTTCGTAGGGGCAGGGCTTGTCCCTGCCCACAATGGGGGCAAGCACAAGGCATTGCCCCTACAGCCCCTACAAAATGTCACCTGGCTAGGTGGGGAGGGGATACCTCACCCCAACCCTCTCCTCTATTAGGAGAGGGAGGCAAAATCTCCCCCTGATGTCGGGGGGACTAAGGGGGGTAGATTGTTAAAATGGGGCTGACCAGCGGCCTAAGACATAGCTTAAATCAGCCGCAATATCGTTGGCGGTGCTACCGAAGGGGTAGATGACGCGGATGTAACCCGCAGGGTCAATGAGAGTTAAGGTAGCGGTGTGATCCATGAGATAGCCCCCAGTTTTAGAGCCATACTCGTGTTTTTGGTAAAAAATACCATATTGTGTGGCAACAGTTAAGGTTTCGTTCGGGTTCTGGGGAACTAAGCCGATAAAACTAGGGTCAAAATGGGTGAGGTAATCGGCTAAGACAGGCGGAGTGTCACGTTCGGGGTCTACTGTAATTAAAAGTAGTTGGACTTGTTCTTTAGATTGCCCCAATAATTTAAGAGTTTGGGTTACATCCGCCAGTGTGGTGGGGCAAACATCGGGACAGTAAGTATAACCGAAATAAAGCAAAACAATTTTGCCCCGAAAATCGGTGAGGCTAATTGGCTGACCCGTTTGGGCAGACGTTAAGGTGAAATTGGGTGCGAGTTGTGCTGATTGCATAACCATGCCCTTGAAGGTGTAGGGGCGATAAGGCCAGGCCATAACTACCAACCCCATGAAAATGAGCAGGGTAATGAGGGCAAAAAGCGCATACTTACGGTGGGTAACAAGCAAAGAGATGAGCGGCTTCATAGACACTCTTGGTTAAGCCGGTGCTATTTCGAGCCTCGGCGGTGACGAGATTAAGGTCACGAATGATAATGTTAGGGTCAATGTCGGAGGTGTTTTCGCTAAAACGGAGGCGGTCAGTTTCAAATTGGCGATATTCGGCCCGCACCACGCCCCAACCATCAATCAGCACTATCATGGGAACAAAGTTAAATTGATAGTCGTTGTTGGCGGCGTTTGTAGCAGGCACTTTTTTATATGGAAAGTTAAAGCCCTGACTGACCGTAATTTTTAATTTATCTAAATTAGTCTCACGGAGAAAATGCCAGGGGGCGGAATTGGGGGTGGTGGGTAAATAGGGGGCGGCATACGTGGCGAGAGCGGCAGGAGTGTCGCGCTCAGGGTCAATGGAAATGGTGACAAATTCTATCGGAATGTCACCACGGGATACTTCAGCCAAGCGTTGCCAAACTTGGTGCATTTTATCCATCAGGGGCGCGCAGGCGGTGGCGCAATGGGTGTAACTAAAATTGTAAAGTACAATTTTGCCTCGCATGGTTTCGTTGGTTATCAACCCACTTTGTAAGTCGGTTAAGCCGAAGCCTGGCCCTGGTTTCATGCGGGGAATAACTTGAATGGGGCGAAAGATGTTAAAAGCCAAAACAGCCGCCATACAAAGGGTGGGTAAAGCATAAACCAATATTGCTAAAATTCGTGTTTTCATGCGGCCCCCTAACGTTAGATTTAGGGCGATTTGAGTCAATTTTCACAGCAGGCTGCATTATAGTCTCATGCCCCATTTTGGGCAAAGGGGCGAGTTTGTTTAGGTAAACTCGCCCCTTTTTACGATGGTTGTGTTAGGGTTATCTTATCTCCACCGTGCCTAAAACAACCTGCTCCTCGGCTACGTTGACCACCAATTGATAAACTCCCATTGGCGTGGCGGGGTTTAGGTTAACGTCACTATCTTGCCGTATGATTTGACCCTGCGACCAGCGACTCGGCGGGTAAAGTTTGAGGGCATCGGTGGCACGCTCTAGGCTCACGCCCCACACGCCTGCTGCCCCGACCAATTGCACAACGGGGGTGGCAGTCATGGTTATGGGTTGCGTGGCCGCCCAATAAAGGGTGACATGCAGCCAACCCGAAGGCGGATGAAAGAGCGTGTCGGTGGCGGAGGCGGTATTATCGGCCTGATAGCCGACCAGTTTGAGGCCGCCATGAAAGGCATGGTCAAGCGGCAAGGCTGCGGGGGGAAGTTGTTTCA
>JAIFLK010000158.1 GCA_020049115.1 Chloroflexota bacterium
AATCGCGGAGTTAGCACGCCCTCGTGCTAACAGTGACACACGAGGGCGTGTGTCACTCCTCAAAATGAACAGTTTTGCGTAAGTCCTAATAAATATAAAATTACAGTTTAATCAGGCTTCATTCCAATCCTCATCATCATAAGGATTATCCCAAAACTGAGTACTACTTTGGGCGCGGTGGAGAGCTTTCAAAAGCCGTCGGGCATTTTTAGGTGAACGTAAGAGATGAGCCGTTTCCAAAAGGCTAGAAAGTTCTGAAGCCGTAACAAGGGCCACATCTTCAAAACCATGACGGTTAATGATAACAATTTCTCGGTCTGAGGTCACCTGGTCAAGCAAGGCCGCAAAGTTTTCATGCGCCTGGCTATAGGTTGTTTGAATAGTCATAAAACCACCTCCCCGCCTTATTTCACCTTTAACTTCTGCCCCACCTGTTGAGCAATTTCAATGATAGCTTTAGCAGAGGGCGCAGTGGGGTCTTGCTGCACCACCGCCACGCCTTTACGGGTGGCTGTCGTTAAGCGAGGGTCGTAGGGAATACGATAGGTTTGCTTCAAACTGAGGGCAGTTTCAATTTGCTCCACGTTCACCCCGCCTGGCATACTCGCCCGATTGATAATGGTGCCAATGCGTTTGGATTCTAGCTCTAATTTTTCAGCTAATTCCAAAAACAGTTTCGTATTTTTAATAGCAGGTAACTCTGGGGCGGTAATCACCAGAATATAATCAGCCAACTCTAAAATGGTGGTCATGCGCTCCGTCAGTTGGGCGTTCATGTCTACCACCACAATTTTAAACATATTTTGTAACGACTGAATGACTTCACCCAGGATTTCCACTGTAATTTCATCGGCATATTCAGGCTGAGGCGGCGCGAGCAGCAACTTTAAGCCAGAATTATGTGGCAACACCAAATCAGACAAAATATCTAATTCAACCTGTCCCTCTTGAATTACGTCACTAATCGTACGTTTTGCTTTAGTGTTCAAATGCACCGCAATGTCCCCAAATTGTAAATCCGCGTCCAATAAAACTGTGTCACCATAAATTTGCTGAAAAGCCACGGCCAAATTTACGGCCACCGTTGAAGTCCCAATGCCCCCTTTCGGGCTATAAACTGCAATGATGGGTGGTTTCTTACTGACCGCAATATCATCTTTATCGGTATTTTTAGCCTGTTGTTGGGTGATTTCGGCTTGAGTTTGTTGAAACTCAGCCGCGGCCTTAAATCGCTCATAAATCGGCACACTAATTTTATAAACCCGATGAATACAATTGACCAACTCTTCCGCCGTAAAGGGTTTAGGTTGGAAATCGCGCGCCCCCGCCGCCATGGCTTGGCGCATGTAATGCGGTTCAGCCTGCACTGACATAATAATGACTTGGCTAAAAGGGGCTTGCACCGCCATTTCACCCGTTGCCGTAATCCCATCCATGTCAGGCATATTAATGTCCATCAAGACAATATGTGGCTTTAATTCGATGGCTTTCGTAATACCATCTCGTCCATTCACGGCATGTCCAATCACCGCCATATCTTTCTCAAAATAAAGCAAGCGAGTCACATTATCGCGCGTATCAGGGTTATCATCTACCACCAAAATATTAATCTTCTCCCCACTCGCCTCAAAATCATTTAAGGCCCGCGGCGACGCGCCTACTGTTGGCGTAGCTGTGGTTTTTGGGGCTGTTGGGGCTACGGTAGCAGGTTTGATATTAGGAAGAGGTTTAGTATTAGTTGGAGGTGGAACTTCGTCCTCATCATCGTCCTCATCTTCATCCTCATCTTCAAAATCATCTTCATCATCCTCATCGTCTTCTACGGCTACAGGGGCGACAGGCTTCTTAACAATAGGCTTCTTTTTTGTGGGGGGAGGCACGCTCTGCCCCCGATTACGTAAAAAGAAAAAAGCCGCGCCACCCACTACGATAGCAAAGGCTAGGCCAATTACAATGGCAATTATAATAATAGTTGGTGTAGTCATGGAAACGTCTCTTATGTAAAAGTTTTTTTAATTATACCCTAAATGAGCCTAAACACAATGGGCGAAACTCATTACTATGACTTTCGCTTGCAGACTTCACAGGTTTTTAAAACCTGTGAAGTCTAAAAATATGGCTGGCTCATTCAGAATAGTTAAATCTCATTAATCGGTCTAGTCTCCACTTAATAGTACCACTTTGCCACAAGTTGAGCAACCTATCCGCCTAAAAAACGGCAGTAATACCCCAAATTCCTATTTATAGCTTAGCCAGCTTGTGTTAGAATGAAATCACGCTAAAAAACAGTCGCGACTTACCCTCGAAAGCAGCCATTAAGCTGACTGAGTACAGTTCTTTAATAATTAGTAGGCGAATAAATGGGATGTGAGATATGGCAAATGAACGTATTTTAATTGTGGATAGTATGGCCCAACATAGCACCTGGGTAGCGGAAAATATTTTGAAACCCAGGGGCTATCAACCCATGATAGCCATTGACGGTCTTGAAGGGGTAAATTTAACTTTACAGCAGCCACCTGATTTGATTCTATTAGATGATAAGATTGCTAAATCAAATGGGTTACAAATATTCCAAACATTACAATCGCAGGACATTAAAGTGCCGATAATTCTCATGTCTATTCAGCATACCGAAACAATTAGTCTTAAAGCATTACGGTTAGGGGTTAAAGATTATTTACTCAAACCATTGTTAGCCCATGAACTCTTGATTGCGCTTGAGCGACTCCTACCTGAAAAACGTTTATTCAATAATTGTAATCAACTAAAACAAGAACTCCAGGCCAGCAGCCAAGAAGCCAATCGCTACCGCCAACAATTGCATACATTAAGTAGCCTACGGAAATTGACCGCAACGGCACCCAAATTACCTAAATTTTGGGAGCGTTTGGTGGAAGCTGCCGCTTATTTGACCAGAGCCGATGAAAGCATGGGGTTGTGGCTAAACTCCCATAACCAAACCTTACGCCCCATGGCGACCTGGGGCGTAGATAAACGTTATTTAGCTGAAACCCCTTTTGAATTAGCCGACAGCCTAGCCCAAGAGGTTATTATGAATGGTCAACCACTCATGCAACCTCACCCCACCGTCAATCAAACCGATATTCCCTATCCGCTTCAAGCGGTTTTATATGTGCCAATCATCTGCCAACAACAGGTGCGAGGCGTATTACGGGTGAGCAATCGGCACCGTTCACACCCCTTTGAGCCACATGACATTCGCTTATTAGAATTGTTAGCCGATTATGCCGCGCAATGGGAGGGACATGAAACAACTTTGAGCCAAGTTGAGCAAGCCGAGCAACAATTAACCATGACTCTCCAACATTTAACCGAAGCTATCATCATTACGCGTGGGGCCACTCACCAAATTCGCTTTGCCAATCCCATGTTTCGCGCCATGTTTAACCTGCAAGCCGAACCTGTGGAGCAACGCCCGTTATTAGAATTATTACCTCAAGCCAATTGGCTGGAATTATTCAACACCGCCACGCCTGACCAACACCGCGAAATCACATTGGCTGATGAACGCACCCTGAAAGTAATGTTAACCCCTTTAAGCCCACAGGAGCATCTCATCACCATGCAAGATTTAACCGAAATCAAACAAATTACGACCCGACAAAATGAATTTGTCACCTTGTTATCCCATCAATTGGACACACCGCTGAGTATATTGAAAAACGCCACCCAAATTCTGAAGCGATATGACAAACTCGAACGGGGGCAACAACAACTATTAGTCCATCAAATGACGGAGAGCATGGAGCAAGTGATGACCGTGGTGGACGATATGTTAGAAATTCAAGCAGTGGAAACGGAATTTGAGTCGGAAAATAGCTGGGTGGATTTAGATAAAGTTATCTTACAAGTTGTCAGTAGCTACCAAGAACAAGCCGAACAACAGGAGCAACAATTAGTCTATCATCAACCCAAGCAAAGCCTGGTCGTTTGGGGGCAAGCCTCACGCCTCGCGCAAGTGATGCAATTATTGGTTGAAAATGCCCTCAGCCACGCCCCCGCCAAAGGGCGCGTCGCCGTATTAGTTCAGCTATTACCAGAGCAAGTCATCGTTAAAGTTGAGGACAGCGGGCCGCAACTCTCCATGCTTGACCAATGGGTCATGTTCGATAAATTCTTCAAGCGCAACCCCACCCACCCACAAAGCAAAACGGGCTTAGGATTAGCCCTCTGCAAATCAGTCATTGAAAAACATCATGGTCACATCTGGGTGCAAAGCCACCCCGACCAGGGAACGGTGTTCACCTTCACCCTGCCCCTCGCCAAAAAGCGGCATGTGCTAGGGCTACGGTTGGCGGAAGCGGCGTAAATGGAGTCCAAATCTTCAGATTTGACCGATTTAGCTGCCAAATCTAAAGATTTGGACTCCGTAAGCGAAAGTCCAAATACCAAAAAGCCCCCTAACAATTAGGGGGCTTTTTAGTGGGCCTGGTAGGACTTGAACCTACGACCAATCGGTTATGCGTACCACTACAGTTTTCACTGCCCTTTTCAAGTTTGTGGTCTGGACTATCCCTTCACCCTCGCCCTAAGCGGTGGGGTGCCTGCCATCTAGTCTCTACGCCTTCCTCAATCAATCTGAGGCTTGGCTCGGGATTGCCATTACAGGTTTCCCCGAATTTGACAGGTATCACTTAAAGTTTACACCTTAAGCAGCCCATGGTCATCAATCATATCCACTAGATTTAGATTGATGACGTTAAGCCGACCGCTCTAACCACTGAGCTACAGGCCCTCAAGCGGGCAATGGGGCTCGAACCCATGTAGCTAGCTTGGAAGGCTAGAACTTTACCACTAAGCTATGCCCGCAAAGTCAGGGATTATTATACAGAAATGAGGCTAATGTGCAAGTTACCAAGCTGCATATTGCTTAGATGTCCGAATCTAGCCTTGATAGCGTTTTAAACTTCATCAAAATCGGTTTGGCGCGCCAACTAAGCCGCTGACGGAACAAGGGCTGACGAAGATGAGTGGGTAAATATTGGTTCATAACGTAAAACCATCAGCTGTTCAGGGCGGCGCAGGCCGATTGATTCAAAAGTATGTCCTTGACGGTCACTAAACTCTACTTCAAAGGCTTGTCCACCTGCTAGAATTTCAACCACTGTTCCCACTTGTCCATACCACAGATTATATTGGGGTAAATCACTTAATAATGCCACAACATCTAATAATTTAATCGAATGAGCCACAGTTTACCTCCTCATAATGGATAACAAGTTGTTAATTTTGGCATAGTTGCCCCATGTTCAATTATCCAACCTGTCCGAATGGTCGCTTGTTTGCCTTGCCATTCAAGTAAAAACTCAAGCACATAACGCTGCCCCCATTCATCACGTCGTCCTAGTTGCGCTTCATGCGTTTTAACTATTTTTAGCAATAGTTGCTTTAAAAAATCAGCCTCATTAGCAGTCATACCCAATTTAGCCTTAAAAAGTCGGGCTTTATGTTTGCCTTCATCATGGGTATGGTCTAAGCAATAGTTACGTAATTTGCGAATGTCTACAATCGCCTGTTCAGCATTGGGGATAATCATTAGCACCTAATTTGACCATCAATTACAAACTTACCCCCATAGTCTATCACAAAATAGCTAATTCTACCAATAGGTTTAGCGCGTCTACGCCACTGCAAATTCTGTCCAGGGGCGCACTGAGGGATGCGCGTCTACGCCACTGCAAATTCTGTCCAGGGGCGCACTGAGGGATGATGAAACGCCAGCACAATATCCTCTTTAGGCACACCCTTTTCCAGCAAATCTGTGGCAATGCCTTGTTCTAACCAATCAATTTCAATGTAAAACTTACCATTGCGAATCCGTACATAAGCACTGGTGTTCCAGATACGTTTGGTATCGGCCCAACCAATATCGTGCATTAAATAGTGGTCGCCCACTTCATCTAGGACAATTTCTGTTTCTTGGTTGGGGTCAGGGCATTTCTTAATAATATCCATGTAATGTTGTAAAACTTGTTTAATGATTTGACGATATTGAGTTAGCTTTTCCATGCTATCACCTCTACTGTAACAATATCAACGACAATCAAAGGAATTTGAAAATAGTTGATTAATTCTTGGATACCTTTGCCCTGAAATAGGGTGTTATAGGCTACATGACTGACTGCAAGATATAACCGAGTATTGGAATTTTTTAACCTGAGTAGGCCCAAATATAAGAAATATTGCCCCAAGGCATTTTCAAAATCGGCGATAGATGACCGACTGACAAAACTTTTAACTTCAACCGCGATTTTTTCCTCGCCACGCGTCGCTTCAATCATTCGTTCCGCCCCCAAATCGGCAAATACCTTAATTTCTTCATATTGGATAGTTAACGGGTCAGCCGTTATAGTCCAGCCCACTTTGATGAGGGCATTTTTTACTGGATTATGGATAATGTCTCGTGCCATAGCGACATTATAGGCTAACCTTGAGTGCAAGTCAAACCATATGATTTATTACGAATAGTGATAAAAAACGCCCTTGCCGCGTAGATAATGGGGCGAGGGCTTGGAAAACTTAAACTTGTTATGGGTGATTAGCCTAATTTAATTTACCGACTCTCCCCCGCCATCATCAACCCCAACTCCGCCACCGTTGTACGGTCATTATCCACAATGCCCATAATTTCCCCGCCAAACATTACCACAATGCGGTCAGATAACGCCCGTATTTCATCTAAATCTTCCGAAATGAGCAAGGTCGCTAATCCCTGCGCCCGTTGCTGTAACAATTGATTATGAATATATTCCGTTGCCCCAATATCAACGCCCCGCGTCGGTTGCGCCGCAATCAACACACGCGGCTTACGAGCTAACTCCCGCGCTAAAATTAATTTTTGGATATTCCCGCCTGACAAATTTTTAATTAAGGTTTCTTGACTCGGCGTTTTCACATTAAATAACGTTATCATTTCTTGGGCATGGCGCGCAATCGTGCCAAAATCCAGAAATTTATTTTTGCTATAGGGCGGATTGCCATGGTCTTGTAAAATCAAGTTCTCCGCCACCGTAAACTCCTTAATCACGCCGTCATGCATCCGTTCTTCGGGAATGTACGACAGCCCCGCCGCAATCCGTTGGGCGGGCGAAAAAGGGGCAATATTCTGCCCATCCAGCCAAATTTGCCCCTGACTCAGCGGCCACAGCCCCGCCAACACCTCCGCCACCGCCTTTTGCCCATTGCCCGAAACCCCCGCAATGCCCACAATTTCGCCACTCCGCACCTCTAAGTTAATATCACGCAACATACTGCCCCCGTGACTGTGGGCGGTACTCACTTGCGCCAATTTCAGCCGCACCTCCGCCACTTGTGCCTGTGGGCGCACCCGATTGAGCAACACCTCGCGCCCCACCATGAGCGTGGCTAATGTCTCTTTGTTCATCTCCTGCGTCAGCCGTGAACCCACGACGCGCCCATCTCGTAATACGGTCACACGGTCAGTTAAGGCCAAAATTTCATGCAATTTATGGGAAATAAAAATTAAGGCATGTCCATCTTGGGTCATCTGTCGCAAAATAACAAATAGGTCGTCCACCTCTTGCGGGGTTAACACCGCCGTTGGCTCATCTAACACCAACAAGGCCGCGCCCCGATATAACGCCTTAATAATTTCCACCCGTTGCTGCTGCCCCACCGCCAACTCTGAGACAATCGCTTGCGGGTCAACTTGCAATCCGTAATGATGCGATAGATCTTCAATCCGTTGGCTCACTTTATCCAAATCCAGGCGCGGGGCGCGGGATGACTTTAGCCCTAAAGCCACATTCTCCGCCACCGTCAGCGAGTTCACCAACATGAAATGTTGAT
>JAIFLK010000053.1 GCA_020049115.1 Chloroflexota bacterium
TGAACGTCGCGCACATCAAAGCCCGCGCGCTCACGGCGTAAACCGCCAGGCCCCAAAGCACTTAAGGTTCGTTTATGGGTCAATTCCGCCAGAGGATTGGTTTGGTCCATGAATTGCGATAACTGACTGCCACCAAAGAACTCGCGGGTTGCGGCCACAACGGGACGAATGTTAATTAACGACATCGGCGACATGGATTCAGGGTCACGAATGGACATGCGCTCACGCACCACCCGTTCCATTCGCAACAAACCGATACGGAGTTGATTTTGTAGCAATTCGCCCACTGTTTTCACGCGGCGGTTGCCTAAGTGGTCAATATCATCGGGGAAACGCTCGCCGTTATTGATTTGAATCATGCGTGAAACAACTCGTATCATATCGTCAATCGTCAAAATACGGGTTGGCACAGGCTCGCGACGCTCTAGGCGGCGGTCTATTTTATAACGCCCCACCTTGCCCAAATCATACCGCCGAGGGGAGAATATTAAGGAAGTGAGGAATGTCACCGCATTATCAATCGTGGGCGGGTCGCCTGGGCGGAGGCGTTTGTAAAACTCTAGCAATGCCTCATGGGTATTTTTGGTCGGGTCACGGTCAAGCGTGGCCGCGATATAGGCGTGTTCGGGCTGCGTATCGACATGCTCAAACATGCTCAAAATCGACTCATCACTGCCCCAACCATTCTCAGCCGCATAGCCAGGGTCTTTCATTAATTTACGTATTTCTTCGTCATCTAACTCAGCAATTTTAATGGCACGTAACAAAACCGTCGCGGGCAATTTACGTTTGCGGTCAACCTTCACCGACAGCAAATCACGCCGCGAGGTTTCAAATTCTAACCATGCGCCGCGATTAGGGATAAGTTTGGCAAAGGACATTTCCCGCCCCGTCACGCGGTCTTCCTCGGAGGTAAAATAGACCCCAGGGGAACGAATAAGCTGCGAAACGACCACCCGTTCCGCCCCATTGATAACAAATGTACCATTGCGAGTCATTAAGGGGAAGTCGCCCATGAACACTTCTTGGTCTTGAATTTCGCCCGTTTCCCGATTAACCAAACGGACATTCACCCATAACGGGCTGGCAAATGTAATATCCCGTTCACGACATTCATTTTCATTGTACTTCGGTTCGGCAAAGCGATTGCCGAGAAAATGCAATTCTAAATTTTTATTAAAGCTAATAATCGGGGAAACTTCTGAAAACAGTTCCGCCAAACCTTCCGCGCGGAAGTATTTGAACGAATCTAACTGCACTTCAATGAGGCGCGGCAACTCCAAAATGTCAGGCGTGCGAGCATAACTTTTCTTGCCAATTGGCTGATTAAACATTACCTAAAATCTCCTTGTGCATTGATAAACAACCCGTAAAACGTAAGAAGACGTGTTACCCCAATGGGTCACGTCTAAAATAAGTTGGGTCTAAGGTTGGTCATGTTGCTGGTATAAATCTGTTACCTTAATGAATAGAGAGGCTGACTAGGTTAGCAGAGTGGCTTATAATGAGGGTAACTACCGCCACGACGCGGCAAAATACGTTTCAAACAAAATGGGTGCTAACCGTAACACGTAATTATACTTGCAGGAACGTTGATTTGTCAAATAAGCTGATTTGTGTTAGGGCATTGGGACGCGGATACACACGGATAGACGCGGATTTTTAAACCCCTATTAAGAAAAATCCGTGTCCCTTTATAGTTGACAACGAACCATAATTACTCCCTCATGGATTGATGAGTGGCTTTTGCGTTTATCATGGTGTTGTGGTATATTAAGCATGTGGTGTGGTCAGTATTGTTGGCTCTGCAATCGTAGGTCATCTGCTAATAAGTCATTACACTCTATAAACGCTTCTTGAAAGGATGGTGAATTATGACAACTCTAGTTAAAGAAACAACAACCCAAAATGTTAGCCTGCGCCAGACCATTACTCGCTTAAAATCTCCCCTTGAAAACGCAGCTGATAAAACACTCCAAGCCCTGATAGATATTATCTTAAAGTTGTCTACTGAAAAACGGGCCATGTTAATTGAGTTGATTTCCCGTTCCATGCCACCTGGTTATTTACGGGTGAGCTACATTCCGCCTATATCAACGCCACCCATTACGGAGAAGGTTGAGGCGGAGGATGACGGGCTGTCTGTGGAAATGGATAGTTTTTTAGCCCACTATGCCAAGCGTAAGGCCAAAGAAAATAGCCTAAAACAAGCCTTATTGGATGAACAACATGTTACTGATTGATACAGATGTGTTTTCATATCGTTTCAAAAACGATAGTCGGATTGAGCCATATTTACCCTTGTTAAACAGTCAGCCACTGGCGGTTTCCATGATTAACATCGCAGAATTATTACGATGGGCTACAGTACACCAGTGGGGAACAAAGCGGTTTCGTCGTTTAGAGAACGCCCTGGATGATTATGTGATGCTACCCTTGAATAAAGCGATTTGTTATCAATGGGCCACCATTCAGGCCGATTGCCAAGCCAATGGCTACGTGATTCATGACCATGATTGTTGGTTAGCTGCCACCGCCATCTATCATGATATTCCCTTAGTGACCCATAACCCCAAAGATTTTCGGTGTGTGGCGGGATTAGTGACATTAAGTTACTGAAACTGAACCTAATAAAAAAAACATGCTGACTCTGTTAGAGCCGCCAACCCCTTCGCAAGTTTCAAAGACCTATGAGGGGGTTTTGCGTTTATCATGACGTTGTAGTATATTAAGCATGTGGTGTAGTCAACATTGTTGGCTTTGCAATCGTAGGTCATGGTCAATAAGTCATTGAAACGTAACGCAAGATTGCTTTTCATAGGAGATTAGAACGTGAGTAATAAGTTCAAACTGATTGAATATACATTAAGTGGCTATAGCACATTAGATAACCAAACAGGATTTGGTCATGAAATATGTACAGATAAACAATATGCCTATATTTTAGAGGTTGAAGAACATTATTGTTCTTATATACCTCATCCACGCCCTGGAGATTATTGGCAACATCGAGTTGTCAGTGCAGCTAGTCATGCAGCTGAGGCTATCAAGATTTTGACTATCGGTGACAGTTTTCAATGTGAAAGTGATACCTACATATTTTGCCATTCATTTCGTTATCAACGAATTGGGGTTATAAGAAGTGGACAAGATATTTTGATAAATTTACCTAGACACCCTTATGGTGGACATACATGGGGATATAGTGGGGGTGGCCCAAGCAATACTTGTGATGTGATTTGGGGCGATATAATTGGAAAACAAAACTTAGACTATAAATATCCAGATGTATTAGATAGTTTGTTTGGAAGAAATGGAGTTTTGCCTCAAGCAGGTAACTTTGCAATTACTGCTGATGTCATAAAACAATTAGCTACTAAATCCAAATAATGACCGAAGTTCTGTAATTATATATATGATCGAAACTCAATCAACAAATCATTTTATTTTGAAAACAACATAAAGTTGGTTGTTTATTGAGCTTTAGTGAGCAACTTCTGTGCTAATGAACTTAACCGTTAGCTTGGTAAAGTGAATTATGGAAAAAATCAAAGATAGAAAATCCACTAAATTACAAGACAAAAAAACGGTTGTCACAGAAGCGGTATTTTGGAAAATTCCTCATGATACCAGCCCTGATGAAATTCATTTAAAACTTGGCAGATATAAAAAAGTGGGACCAGCACCATTATTTGGACTTGAACCTGAAAGAGGTAAGCCAAAAAGTGAGTTAACATTAAATGGCGAAGAGTTTCAGAACTTAATTAAATTTATCCAAGATAACTATGAAGCCTTTAAAGATGGAGCAAAAGCATATCTTCCATTAGATAACCCTTACGATATATCAGTTGCTCAACAAATAAAGCAATTGCTAAGTGCTAATAATAACAAAAAAACGATTCAATTTCTTATGGAAAACGAAGTGATTCCCGAGGAGTTGGAAATTGGCTTAGTTCATGCTAGAAGAGCAAAGGCAATTGATAAATTTAATGAAATGCTTAGATCTAATCTAATAGAAAATACATGGCAGAGTTGGTTTGAAAAAAATAGCTGGGTTTTAGGTAGTGATTTCGTCAAAGTACTAGATGAAAGAGCTATAGATACAGAACATATAGCTGATTTTCTGCTAGAAAGTTACGATGGCTTTTTAGATATAGTTGAAATCAAAAGACCTGAGGGGAATTTGCAATTTTGGCACCCCAAAGAGGATCATGGAAATTATATTCCACACATTCATTTAATTAAAGCAATTACACAATCCCTAAATTACCTTTTTGAAATAGAGAGAGAAGCAAATAGTGTCAAATTTCTAGAAAGGGTTGGGAATGTAAAAACTATTAAACCAAGATCTACCTTAATATTTGGTAGATCCAACGACTGGAATAAAAAACAGCAAGAATCATTTAGAATTTTAAATTCCAGCTATCATAATCTAACAATAATGACATTTGATCATGTTTTAGAGAGAGGTAACAGAATTCTTGGGCGAACCAGCTAACCAATCATTGCACTTTGACTCCAAATAGGGCGTAATAAAGTAAAAACGCCTTTAGCTAATCCCCCCCTCACCAGTCTCATCAACTCGTGAGGGGGTTTTGCGTTCATGACCACAAAGCCTAATCACCCTAACAACGGCTGCACGCCAACATAACGAGCGCGGGGGCGAATGATGGGGTCAAACGAAAAAAGAGCAAACCTAAAAGTTTGCACTCCGCCTTGTAGTAAATTTCTAATTCCGCCACAACCGCAGCCCATCTGTCACCAACTCCACCGTGCCATGCTCATCGGTTCGCAAAATCGTAATATCATGTTCGGCGTAACGCGCCAAAATTTCAGGTCGCGGATGCCCAAAAGTATTATCCGCCCCCACCGAAATAACGGCAATACGGGGCTTCACTGCCTGCAAAAATGGTTCACTAGAGGAAGTGTGGCTGCCATGATGCGGGCTTTTCAGCACCGTAGACTCCAATATTTCGCCCGATTGCAGTAATTTCTCCTCCACTGT
>JAIFLK010000120.1 GCA_020049115.1 Chloroflexota bacterium
TATTTTGTAGCGCATACTTAATTCTCCTTAATTTGTTGCAAAAATGAGCCATCAAACAACGTCTTAATATCAGGGGCGCGATTTAACTGACCTGTACTAATCAAAAAATCAGTGGCGACTTGAGCTTCTTTAGTTAGAGACTCATCCGCAAATCGCTGGATATTCTGCTCTAAACTAATAAAATCAGCCTGACTATTAGCCGCTTCCTCAGCCGTTCCCCCCACAACTTTAGCCACCAGCGGGCCATATTTCTCAGGGTCCGCTTGCCATAAGGCCACCGCCTCAAACCAAGCCGCCACCAATCCACGCACCGCTTCGGGGTGTTCTTCGATAGTTTTAGTTTCCAGGGCTAACACCAAACTTAAGGGCAAAGTTAGGTCATTAGCATCAGAATAAAGCTCAATAAGTCCATTTGCTTTTGCTTTGCTTAGATGAGGCTCCCAAGTTGCCCCCGCATCAATTAATTGGGGTATAGCATCGGGAACATCGCTCGCATCCATATTGACCAACTCCACATCTTTAACACTCAGCCCATGATCTTCTAACATCCGCTGTACCATCAACTCACCAAAAGTTGTACCCAGGAGAACCCCCACCCGTTTGCCCTTTAAATCCGCAATACGTTTGATGTCAGGGGCCGCGACCACGAAATCGGCTTGTGTCTTATCACCCACAAATAAAATCTTTGTTGAGTTAGGATGTCGGTTATTTTGCTTGATAACATCATCTAAAGAAGTTATAGAGCCTTGAATTTTACTTGTTTCCAAATCATTGACAATACCAATAACATCCTTGTAAAAAATGGCATCAACTCGTACCCCATGCTTAACATCTAAGCCTAACTCTTCAATCAACATCAGGGGATATGCACCTGGCCAAGCAACCCACGCTATTTTTATCACAGGTGGCTCTGGGGTAGGTGTTGGGGTGGAATTGTTACCACAACCAGTGATGAAAATAATTGTAACAAACATAAAACCAATCACTGATTTCTTGTTCATAAAATAATCTCCTTTTGTTTCAAACGGATACGCTCTAGTCACCTGATGACTAGACTGATGACTAAATCTCCCGAACTTGTCTCTATTCTAACACAAAGTTGGAAATGGGTCTATTATTTCATTCCTGTATCAAATCTAAAACCCACTTGCTTAAATTGACGGTATTTGACAACTACAGTAAGATTAGCCCCAAGAGGTGAAACCATGACCCAGACAATGAAAGAACCAGTGCATGTGGTGGCTATTTGTGGCAGCTTGCGCCTGAATAGTTATACTGCCTTAATGTTAAAAATTGCTTTGCGTGGCGCGGCTGAGGTGGGCGCAGAGACGAAACTTATCCAGCTAAAAGAGTATCAATTGGCTTTTTGTGACGGTAATAAAGATGAACGTCACTATCCGCCTGACGTGGCGCGGTTGCGTCAAGAAATTCAGCAAGCACAAGGAATTATTCTCGGCACACCTGAATATCATGGCAGTTATAGTGGCGTGTTGAAAAATGCCCTAGACCTCATGGGTTTTAAGGAATTTGAGGGTAAAATGTTAGGCTTAGTGGGCGTGTCGGGCGGCGGCATGGGCGCGCTCAATGCCCTCAATGGCCTCCGCACTGTTGGCCGCGCCCTCCATGCCTGGGTCATCCCCGAACAAGTCGGCCTCTCCACCGCCTGGAAACAGTTTGACCAAACAGGACAAATTCAGGATAAAGAGTTAGAGGGACGGCTACTGGATTTAGGTCGCCAAGTAGCCCGTTTTGCCTATCTCCATACCTCCAAACAATCACTCGAATTTTTGAAACTTTGGGAAAGCGCGCCCCCCAATCCAGGCGGAGATTGAACTTTGGGAGTCCAAATCTAAAGATTTGCACTCCAACTCCTGACCGTGCCAATTTATGTCAACCCATAAACGAAACGTTTATCTCCTTTTAATGGTCATTATTTTAGCCACTATTCCATGTTATTGCTTGGCTTTATTCACGTTAAGTAATCGCATTTCTGGGGGCAACCCCACGGTCATGCCGATTGTCAGCGTGACTTTTACACCGACCTTTAGCCTGACACCCATCCAAGCCACCGCCACCTGGACTCTTCCAACCGTTACCCCCTTCCCCACCCGCACCCCCACCGCTACCCTCTTGCCTACCCCAACGCAATCATTTCCAACTATTGTGCCTTCACCCACCGACATCGTCGTGCCACCCACTGCCACCCCCATCCCGTCACCCACGCCCATTCCGCCAACCCCGACCCCAATCCCAACGGCTACACCCCTACCCATTGACCCATTTGCCACGCCAACGTTAGCTCCATTTGATGATATTTGATTTTGTGGAGTCGCACTGCTTGCTGTGTGGGCAGCCTTTATAACGTTTTACTCCCTTCCAAGTGAAAGAAACCATAGTTCTGAGGAGTGATACACGCCCTCGTGCTAACCCGTGATACACGAGGGCGTGCTAACTCCTCTCAGGCCGAGTCTTGCATTTGACACTTGGAAGGGAGTAAACGTTATAAGGGCTTAAATCCCCTTTGATTGACTAGAATTTCCAATCAGCGTATACTATGGCACAATTGAGGAACGGAACATGAAGTTAAAGCTATGGGTCTTATTATTCGTTTTATTAACTTGGGGTGGCGTAGCCTGTCAAGCCGAATTGCCCGCGCCCACGCCCGCGCCAACCTATACCGCCTATCCCACTTATACGCCCTACCCCACCTACACGCCCTGGCCGTCACCCACCGTTAAGGTGGATAAAGCTGCCGAAGACCTCATCTGGCCCAAAGGGGCGCGCGATGATATTATCTCTTTTACTGAGGCGGGGGATTTTATCGGCCAAACCATGACCGTTGAAGGTACGGTCATTGAGACCTATAATTCAGGTAATGCGGTTTTTCTCAACTTTGCTAAAAATAAAACCGCCTTTCATGTCGTCATTTTCCCTGACGATGCGGGCAAATTTCCTGCTCCGCCTGAAAAGTTATTTTATGGACAATGGGTACGCATTGATGGCGAGATTCAAGCCTATCAAGGCCGACCCCAAGTTATTGTTAAGACTCCCGCGCAAATGGAAGTGGCTCTTACTTTAGGGCAACCCACTCCGCCGCCATGTATCTGCGAAGCGACTCCCGCCATCACTTCAACAGAGGTGGCCGCGACTTTATTTGCTCCGCCGCCACAGCCAATTGAGGCGGATAGCACCCCCACTGTCGTCGCCAGAACGGTTGAATTGGTTATTCCATGGACAGAGGCTGCCGCCCATGAGGGTGAAATTGCCACTGTACAAGGGGAAGTCGTTGATACTTATAAATCGGCTAAAGTCATTTACCTTAATTTTGCCGCCGATTATCGCACCACCTTCAAGGTGGTCATTTTTGCGGATGCTTGGCCGAATTTCCCCGTCTCGCCTGAAACTTATTATAACGGTCAGCAGATTCAAGTGACGGGAAAAATTACGTTATATCGCGACGCACCGCAAATCATTGTGGAACAACCCGCCCAAATTGAGGTCTTAGAATGAATTATTTAACCACCATTTTACTCATTATCGCTGTTGGCAGCATTTGGGCGGTCATTATGTCTGTTGCCAGTGCCTATCGTGCCAGCCGCGAAGCCCGTAATACTATTTTTCCCGTAATACGGGAAGAGGCGGTTTTTCGTCAACGTTGGGCCAATTTACTCGCCATGTTATTCTCCACCTTAGCGTTATTGGCGATGGGTGGCTGGTGGTTTACGGGACGTTTAACTGGCTCAAACCAAACTGAACTGGTCGCGACTCAAGCTGCTAATACGCCCGAAGTCGTCGCCGTGTTGCCCCAGCCCGTAGATACCCCCATCGCGCCCGTTCCTGTAGCCCAGCCCAATACCTCAGAGGCCGCAGCCGTTGCACCCCAACCCAACACCCCAGAGGCCGCTGCTGCTTTACCGCTTGATACGCCAACGGCGGCTGTGATTGTCTCAACCGAGTTGCCGCCGACTGAAATTCCTCCCTTGCCCACCGATACGCCGTTGCCGCCGCCCACTGATACCCCTGCGCCAACCGTCACGGAAACGCCTTTACCTGCTACTCCAACCCTAACTTCTACCTCCGTCGTGGTACGCGTCAGCACCTCCATTCCTAGCCCCACGCCCATCGCCTCAACCAGCAACCCCCTCACCACCGCAGGCGCGGCGGCCATTGTGACCGACCCCGAAGTGTTAGCCATGCTTAATGTAACCACCGTAACCTCAAGGGTGGCGTTGGTGTCAGCCGTGACCACCACCAATGTTGTCCTAGTTAAACAAACGCCTTCTGTCGTCATGAGCAGTTCAGTGGTAGCCCAACCCAAATTTGGCCCGCTTATTTTTACCACTACGCCTGACAGCACTATTAAGAATAGTCAACATTTGTTTCCTAGCAATACCGAGCGAATTTACGCCATGTTCCCTTATAGCGATATGCAAGATGGCTATAGTTTTAAGGTGATTTGGTCTTATCAAGGCAAAGTATTATGGAGTGATGAAAAGCCGTGGCAACTCGGCCCCGCCGCTAGTTCTTTCACCTTTATCAATAATTTTGGCTCTGGGGTTTATGTGGTAGAGCTATATGTCAATAATTTACGTGTGCTGACGGATAATTTTGAGATACAGTAAAGCTAGGGAGTGCAAATATTTAGATTTGGACTCCCCTTTTACTTAAGCTATAATAATATAATAAAGGAGCTAAACCATGACACAACTCATTCGCTTTGATTGGGCGATAAAACATATTTTGCGCGATAAAGCCAACTTTGATATTTTGGAAGGCTTCCTCAGCGAACTTCTTTTGGAAGATATTGAAATCCAGCAACTTTTGGAAAGTGAATCTAATCAGGAAAATGAACGAGATAAATTTAACCGCGTCGATTTGCTGGTCAAAAATAAGCAAGAAGAACTGATTATCATTGAAATTCAAAGTGAAACCGAATATGACTACTTTCAACGCATGTTATTTGCCACCGCCAAAGCCATCGTGGAAAATATTCAACTCGGAC
>JAIFLK010000122.1 GCA_020049115.1 Chloroflexota bacterium
GAGGGGAGACAAGAGACTCCCTCGCCCTTTGGGAGAGGGCTGGGGTGAGGGTGACAAATCTTGAAATACTGACGCCCCTCTCCCAGTGGGAGAGGGGAGACAAGAGACTCCCTCGCCCTTTGGGAGAGGGCTGGGGTGAGGGTGACAAATCTTGAAATACTGATACTGCCAACGGACAGAAATTGCATTTTTTGGAGTGCAAACCTTCAGGTTTGCACTCCAAATTGTTAAAAAATAAATCCGCCCATTATTATACTATGGACGGATTTATTTTCAAACTAATTTTCTAAATCATGGTTAATTTAGTTCCACCTGTACATTTTCAGGGGATGGCGCGTGTTTTAAGCCCTTATAAGGGCTGGCCTGACCACTAAATTATTTACAGGTTAATTTATTTCAAAAATTTGCCGAGCATATCTTTAATGCCTTCAATATGTTTGCCTGTGCTGTAATCTTCGTAGCCAAAAACGGCATTTTTAGTATTATAGAGGACTTCGCCCAGTGCCTTTTCTGCGTCGCCTGGTTGCTTGCAGATGAAACCAATCGTCAGGGGTTGGGGAAATTCTCTATCGAAGAAATACATGGTCAAAATACCGTCATCCATGGGAAAAGTGGCATATTTTAGCCGACCATACCCCACATTACTTAATTCTCGGCCAATATTGGTGAAGCGACCAATCCAACCCAACATGGCTTGAATTTTAACATCTCCACTAAAACCAGCAACTTCGCTATACATGATGAATTGGTTCGCGGAGTTGAGGATAAAACAACCATCTATTTTGTTATCTTTCTTAGCAAGCGCGTCGATATAGGCTTGCAGTGCTTGTCGAGACATACGAGACTCCTTAGTTTCTTCTTCTGGACTATTTAACAGAACGTTAACTAAATCAGTAAAATTTTGAAAAAATGACATAGTGTATCACCTTAACTTTGGAAAGGCGAAAATTAATAAACCCATCCTTGATTATTGCAGCCCAAAAATGGCCGTTAGTTCGGCCTTGATAGCAGGTAAATAATCTTGAACTTGAGATAATTCTAACGAATGAGTGCAAATAAAACCCAAGCTGATACGGTTTTTAAGCCCATTATCTAAGTGATAAATCATAATAACGGTGTTTAAATAACCGAAGGAAATTGATACCAAATCACCAAAGCGTTTATTGTAACGGGGTATGTCGAATCGAGTCAGAAAATTAGCCACATATTGCATATCAATCTGGGGCGAGGTTTCAGCCAGGTGCGTGATGAGGGTTAAGCCATTTTGCGGGTCAAACACAAAAATAGCCTTCACTTGGTCAAGTTGCTGGGTGATTTCGTTGAATAAATGAGAAAGTTTTATTCTATGGGAGGTAGATTTAAGGGGAGTATTCATCATCTTTCCAATAGCCATAAAGGTGGCCGCCGTCAGGATAAATCATGAGGCCGCGTCCATTGGCGCGCCCATGCCGTACCTCGCCCTCATAACGCCGACCATCTTGATAGTAAAGGTAATTTTCCTCAATTTTATCGGCAATTTCAATCACATTAGAATTTCGCGGCAGTTGTAAGGGTGTCGGCGAGGGTGACATGCGTTCCCATGAATAGTCATAATCGCAATCTAGTGTCATATTCAAAATATTGTTGAATTGCCAGCCAATAAAGGGAATATTTTGATAGGAAAACATCACTGGCACCATGTTGGGGTTGCTATGGTTGAGTGGATTTTCTAACAAATGCACGGGGCAGATATTGACCAACGTTGACCAGGGATTTTTATGCATGGAATGTTGCAATTTTTCAGGGGTCATGATGATGGCCGAGGAGAGAATCGGGGCTTTGAGGGAGCGTTGAATCGGCTCTAATGATTCCCGAATTTCTCGTAAATCATCAACATATCGCTGACGGTTTTGGCTGACATCTTGCACGGCATGGACATCCCGCGCATACATAATTTGGTCAGAAAGGTGTTCCACTTGAATTTTTATCCCCTTATCGGCCACTTGGCGGAGATAATATTCAATGGGATTTTGTTCTTTTTCTTCACCTTTCAAAACGGCACTGATTTTGCCATAAATTTCATACGCTTTAGTAGCATTTTCGACAAAACCACCAAAAAAGGAGAGTGCAGTGGCGAAATCCATAAATCATCCTTAGAGTTTAAACCTAAAAATTAGACTAAACTCCTTTTTATTATAATCAAAATCAGATTTTTGGCAAAAAACATGCATGAAAATACAAAAGCTATTTTTAGTCCACCAAAAACTCCGAAATTTAGCAGAGTTTTATAATTTGGTTAGGACTATATATCAAGCTGCAATTGCCATGTCAAATTCAGCCAACGGAAATGTAATAGTTCTTTGAATCACATGACGTTGACGGGCAATGGCTTCTAGTCGCTTATAAACTTTGGCCTCAAAATATTGCTCGCCGCAGTGATTACAAATCCACACAGGCACATTTTCAATGTAAATCGTTTCCTTGAGATAACGGAAACGTGCCAAAATATGACGATATTCCATCGTTCCTTCGCAAAATTCACATGTATCTGCCATAATTTGTCACCTTTTTATTCCGAATTTTAGCCATCAGATGACCCAAAGTCACCCAATGACTAAAAATTACTACTCCATTACATGGGTTTGAAACCATTTGCGGCCATCATTTTCAATGAAGGCATCAGCACTACTTGGCCCCCACGTCCCCGACTCATAGAAATGAACGGAGGGCGCAGTCGGCTCATCCCACCCTTTGAGAATCGGGTCAATCACTTTCCAGGCCAATTCAATTTCGTCGCTACGGGTAAAGAGCGAAGCATCGCCCTGCAACGCATCTAGTAATAATCGTTCATACGCATCGGGCAACGTATCTTTGCCAAAATCGCGCTCATAACGAAAGGCCATGTCTACCGAACTTGTTCGCATACCCGCGCCTGGCACTTTGGTTTCAAAAGTGAGGTGCATACCCTCATTGGGTTGGATTGTTAATGTTAAGACATTGGGTGGCAACAACTGCCCATTCACTTGGGGAAACATGAGGTGCGGCACATGGCGAAATTGAATGGAAATTTCCGACACTTTATCCGCCAACGCCTTGCCTGAACGCAGATAAAATGGCACTTTGCGCCACCGCCAATTATCGATATAGAGCTTAAGGGCGGCATACGTGGCGGTGCGGGTGCGGTGCGCC
Organism: Chloroflexota bacterium; assembly: GCA_020049115.1. Classification (GTDB taxonomy): domain Bacteria; phylum Chloroflexota; class Anaerolineae; order 4572-78; family J111; genus JAIFLK01. The sequence goes on from JAIFLK010000122.1 coordinate 3,169, forward strand.
ACGCCCTTCTCATCCCGATAGGTGCGATATTGGGCGCGCAAGGTTTGCTGTTTTATCTCTTCGGGTTTGATGGGGCGAATGGCCTTGAGTACCTTCACCTTTTCGTCACGCAATGAAGTCGCGTTCAGTTCGGCGGGTGGCTCAATCGCCGTCAGGGTCATGAGTTGGATAATGTGATTTTGGAACATATCCCGTAATACGCCTGCCGTATCGTAATAACCTGCGCGGCTGCCCAATGTGACGGTTTCCGCCACCGTAATCTGCACATGGTCAATATAATTGCGATTCCATAACGGTTCAAAAATAGCGTTAGCAAAGCGAAATACCAACATATTTTGTACGGTTTCTTTACCCAAATAATGGTCAATGCGGTAGATTTGCTCTTCTTGGCAGACCTCATGCAAGGTGTGATTTAACGCAATGGCGGAGGCCAAATCATGGCCGAAAGGTTTCTCTATGATGATGCGCCGCCAATGGCCGTCAGCTTCATGTAATAATCCGACTTGCCCCAACATTTGTGGAATGACGGGATAGAGCAGAGGCGGTGTGGAGAGATAAAACAAAATATTACATGCCCCACCGACGTCCTGGTCAATGTGGTTGAGGAAGTCGCTGAGGTTTTTATAGCCTGCGGGTTCATCATATTGTAACGGTACATAAAAAAGCCGTTTGGCAAAATTGTCCCAATTCTCCCCTTTTGGCTTGAGGCGAGAGTGCGCGCTGACCCCTTTTTTGATATGGTCACGAAACGCCTCATGGTTCATGTCGCTCCGAGCCACGCCCACAATGTTAAATTGTTCAGGTAATAAACCTTCACATGCCAGGCTAAAGAGCGCAGGCATGAGCTTGCGTTGCGTTAAATCGCCCGAAGCCCCAAAAATGACAATCGTGCATGGGTCAGGGATTTTCGTCAAGGCCGATTTCGCGGTGGTCATATCGCTGGCAATCTTAATTACTTGGTCGGTCATGAGTCATTCCTCAGTCCACTGCGCGTGGAAATTGCCAGGCTTATCAATGCGTTCAAAGGTATGCGCCCCAAAATAATCCCGTTGTGCTTGAATCAGATTAGCGGAGACGCGGGCGGAACGATAGGAATCGAAATAGGCTAACGATGCGCTCATGGCGGGGACGGGAACGCCCAATTCAACGGCAGTCTTGACCGCAAATCGCCAGGCCGCTTGCCGACTTTGCACCGCGACCTTAAATTGGTCATCCACCAATAAATTCGCCAGGTTGGGATTACGGCGGTAAGCATTAGTAATATCATCTAGCAATTCGGCGCGAATAATACAGCCCGCCCGCCAAATGCGCGCCATTTCGCCCAAGTCCAGATTATAATTATACTCTTTGGAGGCGATTTTCAGCAGCGACATGCCTTGCGCGTAGGAGCAAATTTTGGAGGCATATAAGGCGGCGCGCACCGCTTCAATGAGGGCTTGGCGGTCGCCATTGTATACGGTATCTGGCCCGCTGAGGATTTGGGAGGCCGCGACGCGTTCATCTTTGTAAGAGGAGATAATACGGGCATCAACGGCGGCGGTTATCGTGGGGATGGTCGCGCCGATGTCAAAGGAGTTTTGGGTTGTCCATTTGCCCGTGCCTTTTTGTCCCGCCTTATCTAAAATTACATCCACCAAATATTGGTCGCTATCGGCATCTTTTTTCTTGAAAATATTGGCCGTAATTTCAATTAAGAATGAAGCGAGTTCCGCCCCATTCCAGCCATTAAAAATGTCATGAAACTCGCTAGGGCTAGGGTTAATGGCTGCTTTAAGCAGGGCGTAACTTTCGGCAATAAGCTGCATGTCGCCATATTCAATGCCATTATGTACCA
>JAIFLK010000045.1 GCA_020049115.1 Chloroflexota bacterium
CAAAGGGACTATTAGAGATAATAAGGGTAATGTTATTGTTTCTGATAATCAGCCATTAACTCAAAGTGACTTGGAAGGACTTAAAGGGGTTGTTGGACGTGAAGATTGTTCAATTTGTATGAACTGGTTAGCTGATAATGTTGTTGGAGAGTTATCTCAATAAAAGGTGATTAGGACAAATCCAATACGATGGGTTCACTAAAACAAAAGCCTCACATTTAATGTGAGGCTTTTGTTTTAGTAGATGAATTAGGGTTACAAAATTTATTTATGGATTCACGCTTGCAACTGCTCCCGCAAAACTTGTTCCGCCAATTGGGGGTTGGCTTTGCCTTTGCTGGCGCGCATGACCTGCCCCACCAAAAATTTAATAATGGTCTCTTTCCCTTGCTTGAACTGCTCCACTGGCTGGGGATTATCAGCGATAATTTGCTGCACAATCCCCACTATCGCCCCACTATCGCTAATTTGTTGCAGCCCTAACTCCTCCACAATGGCTTGGGGGGCGCGCCCCGTCTCAAACATGACCGCAAAAGTTTGTTTGGCGGCAGGCTGATTGATGATATTGCTATTAACCAATTCAATCAATTTTACCAAATCGGTGGGCTGAATTTTTACCTGACTAATGTTGCTATTTGTTTCACTAAGCAGACGGAACATTTCCCCCGTGACCCAATTGCTAATGAGTTTGGGCGTGACCGTCGGGCTGGCCGCAGCCACCGCGCTATCAAAATAGTGCGCGGTTGCTTGGTCATCGGTTAAAATGAGCGTCTCTTTTTTGCTTAAGCCATATTCTTGACTATAACGGGTAATTTTCACTTCGGGCAATTCGGGTAAGGAGGTGGCAAGTTCATCAATCCAGGTCTGCTCTAAGAACAACGGTGGCAAATCGGGTTCAGGAAAATAACGATAACCCGTGTCACCTTCCTTAATACGTTGCACTATTGTTACGCCGCGATTTTCGTCCCAACCCATGGTGACTTGCTCAATTTTGCCTCCTTCATCTAATACCTCTGTTTGCCGTTCAATTTCATAGGCAATCGCATTACGGACGGCACGGAAGGAGTTAAGGTTTTTAACCTCAACTTTCGTTCCCCATTTGCCCGTTGCGGTATCCATCAGCGACAAATTGACCTCGCAGCGCATCGCGCCCTTCTCCATGTCGCCTGTGCCAATGCCGAGGTAGCGCACCATCTGCCGTAACTTAGAGACATATTCATACGCCTCATCTGCCGATTCAATGTCAGCCTCCGTCACGATTTCCACGAGTGGCACGCCCGCACGGTTCAAATCTACCAAACTAGATTGACCAACATGGGTTAATTTACCCGTGTCCTCCTCCAAATGAATCCGCCGAATGCGGATTTGTTTGGGCGCGCTGCTTTCTGGCTCAACATTCACATAGCCATTCAAACAAAGGGGCAATTCATATTGCGTAATTTGATAGCCTTTGGGCAAATCGGGATAAAAATAATTTTTACGGGCAAAGACGTTATGGGGCTGAATTTCACAATGTAACGCTTGACCGAGCCGAATGGTATTCTCAATGGCTTGCCGATTGATGACGGGCAAAGTGCCAGGCATGCCCAAACAAACGGGGCAGGTATGGGTATTTGGCTCCACGCCGAAAAACTCGGCACTACAGCTACAAAACATTTTACTACGGGTACTGAGTTCAATATGCACTTCCATGCCAATGACAGGTTGATATTTCATCATATTTATCCTTAATGTATTAGGTTCTATCGTGCATTATACTCAAAAAATAAAAGTGAGGCAATATAAATGGGTAAGGGTCGTTATCTAGGCGCAGGTTTGGGGTTAGGGCGGGTGGAGTCGTTACTGCCATCATTGGGACGATTATTAGGTCGTGGTGGGTTATTATCGCCATCTCTAGGCGGATTTTCGCGGGTAGGTGGGGGATTATCACGGGTAGGTTGTGGCGTGGAGGCTGAGGCGGGTTGTATGTCGGGCTTGGCTATAGGGGTTGGGGGTGGATAATCTTGGGTTGAATCACCATTTTTATCATTAACCGCGTTGATTGTTGTGGCATTAGGGGCAAGTGTGGCGGTTATAGCTGTTGTCGCTGTGGGCGTGGCTTGGCTAGATATGGCCGTTGTGGCACTAGGCGCAACTATAACCAGGGTAGATGTTGCCGTTGGTATGGTTTGAGAGCTGGCAGTGGGCAGGACAGTTGTTTCATCTGCCTGAATAATATTAACCCTAGTGGGGGGCATTTTTGGCTCATCTGTAGAGGTCTCAGCCCTATTTGTGGGGCTAATTAACGTATCATCTGACGAAACATCAGTGGTGATGCGGTAGGCGGCTACAAACGCGGTAGACAGCGCAATGCTGCCGACAACCACACTAGCAACCACAAAGCGTAACCAATTTTGGGCGGGTGAATGAACTACTTCCCTTTGCTGGCTTAATAGGAGGCGCAATTGTTGTACTGCCGTTGCAAATTGCTGCATGGTTTGATAACGGTCTTTCGCTTCGTAAGCTAGGGCGCGCATAATCACCTTATCTGCCGCTAAAGGCACACGCGGATTGAGCGCATGGGGCGCAGGATAGGGCTGATTGGTTAATTTTTGGGAAATCACCGCCGTATCTGCCCCTTGATATGGGGTTTGGCCCGTGACCATTTCATAAAAAACCACGCCTAAACTGTAAATATCTACCAATGTATGGTTATAATTTGACTTTGCCATGAGAATTTCGGGGGCCATATATCTGGGTGTGCCAATGCTGATAGCGGTGGCGGTGGTTAGCCCTTCGGTGTCCACCAAGCGCGCCAAGCCAAAATCGGTTAAAACCACCTGACTATTTTCCTTGAATAAAATATTCTCAGGTTTAATGTCACGATGAGCAATACTTTCGTGATGGGTGTAGATTAAGGCGGCTAACAATTGCTCCATTAAGCCCAACGTCTCTTCCAGGGAGAGCGTCCCTTTTTGTTGAATCCGTGCCGCTAACGTGCCACCATGAATAAATTCCATGACCAAGAAGACAAATTCGCTATTCTCAATTTTGGCTTTGTCAAAATCAAGCAAGGTGACAATATGCGGGTGTTGAAGTTGTAATAATACTTTCGCTTCCAATTCAAACCGTTTTTTGAAAATGGAGTTGCTGGTTAAATGTTCATGTAATACTTTCACTGCCACCTGCCCCACGCGGTCGGTTTGTTTTGCTTGATAAACGGAGGCCATGTTACTTGTGGCGATGCGCTTTATTAAAGTATATTTTTGATTAAGGGTTCGGCCTGATAAATCCATCGTTTTACCTTTTTACCTCTTCATTAAGCAAAATAACGAATATGAACTTAATCCGCCCTATCTCGACGCGGTCATTTTCCTTAAGTAATTGCGACTCCACCTTTGCCCCATTCACCTTCACCCCATTCGCCGATTGCAAATCCTCTATTCGAAAGGTCGTTCCCTCTAACACAATGCGGGCATGGTGGCGGGAGACGGAATTGTCATCTAACATAATCTGATTATCGGCGATACGCCCTAGTGTATTGATAGCTTCTAACAGTGGGAATTGTTGCCCTGAACTTAATTTACCGACACTTTCTTGCACCACCAATGAGCCTTTAGGCGGTGAGGACGGGGATTGAAGTTTTGTTTTATCAACCTGACTCGGCTTTTCATTCGCTTTGGGTGGTGGCTTACGTTGCGGTGAGGGTTTGGTGGTGCTAGGGCTTTTTTGCGCGCGTTGTTGCCTCCAAAGTAATAATCCCATGGCTATAAATAACAAAATAACAATGCCCATGCCCGCGCCAATGATGAACCAACCATAATTATCCAAAAATGTTGCCATACCCACAGGCAATTGCTCTAGCTCATCTGGGGTTGTTTCAATAAATAATTCCTCAATGATAACGAAGGCGGTCACGAGGGCAATCCCGCTAACCACCAGGCTGGCCGCGATAAACCTGAGCCAATTCTGCAAGGGCGAGCGAGGCGCGGGCGGAGGCTGACTTATGGCGTGGGGGAGTTGTTGTACGGCCTCGGCAAATTGCCGCATGGTTTGATAGCGGTCTTTGGGATTGAAGGCTAGGGCGCGGCTAATTACCTTTGAGACGGCTAACGGCACTTCGGGGTTGACCTCATGGGCGGGCGGAAAGGGTTGGTTGGTTAGTTTTTGGGAGATAACGGAATTTTCCCCCCCCTGATACGGCGTTTTGCCCGTCACCATTTCGTAAAAAACCATCCCTAAACCGTAAACGTCCACTAACATGTAGTCATAATTTGCTTTGGCCTGCAAAACTTCTGGCGCAATATATTGTATTGTTCCCATACTTATCGCGCTGGTGGAGGTCAAACCTGCCGAGGCCACTAACCGCGCCAAGCCAAAATCAGTTAAGACCACGTTATTATCAGCTTTGAATAAAATATTCTCTGGTTTAATGTCACGATGAGCAATACTTTCATGATGGGTGTAGATTAAGGCGGCTAACAATTGATCCATGATATTTAACGCTTCTGTCATAGGAAGTCGTTGTTTTTGTCGAATGTGCGCCCCTAATGTTCCCCCTTCAATAAAATCCATAACTAAGAAAATAAACTCAGTGTTATCAATTTTGGTGGTGTCAAAATCAATCAGATTGACGATGTGCGGATGTTGTAATTGCATTAACACTTTGGCTTCCAACTCAAACCGTTTCTTAAAAACAGGATTGCTGGTTAAATGTTCATGCAACACTTTCACCGCCACATAACCGTCCGTTTTGGCTTGCTCGGCTTGATAAATCGCGGCCATGTTGCTGGTGGCAATGCGTTTAATTAATGTATATTTCTGATTGATGGTGCGGCCTGATAAATCCATAAAAATTACCTCTTTAGCAACGAATTACAAATATACTCAGTATATCAAGATTTGGGCGCAATAACTAAATCACCCTCACCCCCGCCCCTCTCCCAAAGGGCGAGGGGAGACAAGATACTCCCTCGCCCTTTGGGAGAGGGCAGGGGTGAGGGTGTAAATCTTGTTGGGAGAGGGCAGGGGTGAGGGTGTAAATCTTGATATACTGATACTACAAAACGTCATGAATTAAACCTTAGCGACTTTGCGTCTTGGCGTTGAAATTTTAACGCAGAGACGCAAAGTCGCTAAGAAATTTTACTCCGTCAACCGACTCAACACATCCCAATTACCCCGTTCCAACTCAGGAAGATAACAACTTATATCAATTTCTTGTCGAATCGCCTCGGTTACGGTTTGCACTTCTTTGGCGGTGGCTTGTAATAAAATGCCTTGCAACAGTCGCCCATTGGCAATGGACAGTTTGGCATAGCGCCCTTTGAGTAAATGTTTCAAAATGATATTTTGCTCATTATCGTGTTGCGGGCGCGCCCCATTGATGACATATAAGTCAAAGGCCGAGATTTTAACCTTGACGCTCAAAATAGGGCGAGTGTACACTTGCCGCCAAATCTCATTGCCGCGCACCGCATTGACTGCCGATACCTCGGCCTGCGCTTTCGCCACATCCACCAACTGCGGCATGAGATTATCATGCTCGGCCACGTCACCCACCGCAAAAATGTTGGGAATACTTGTCCGCATTTCGTCATCAACCACAATGCCTCGTTTCACTTTTAAGCCCGTTTCTTTAGCGAGTGTTATATTTGGCATCACCCCAATACAGGCCACAAATAAATCGCAAGGTACATTCTCGCCACTTTTTAGGGTGACTTCTTGCACTTGAGTTTGCCCATAGAGCGAAACCACATCAGAATATAATTGTACTTTGAAACCAATTTTTTCTAAATGCTCCACCAAAATTTGCTCGCCCATTTTATCCAACTGCATCAAGCCTGAACGAGAGATGAGCGTGACTTGCATGTTGGTTTTTTGCCCCAATTTATGCAACTCGTAGGCCACTTCCATGGCCGTCACCCCGCCACCAAAAACAATGGCGCGGCGCGGGCGTTGGGTTTGCACAAAGGCTTGAATGTTAATTGAATCTTGCACTTTATAAAGATTGAACGTTCCCGCCAATTCAAAACCAGCAATCGGGCGGCCATCTTTGGTGCTAGGGGAACGGCTTTGGCTGCCTGTGGCAAAAATCAATCTGTCGTAAGGTAACGTTTCACCCGTATTCAAAATGACCATTTGGGTGGCGGTATCTACTTTAATAACTTGTTCTTTCGTTCTTAGGGTAATGCGCCGCGCCTCATACCAATCTTCAGCTTTCAGGTATAAATCCTGCACTAACTTTGGTTCGCTAATCAATTTAGCAATGCTAATGCGTTGATAGGTCAGGTGGTTTTCGTCACCAATCAAATAAATATCACATTGGCGGTGGCGGCGATAGACCTCGTAAGCGGCTTGATACCCCGCGATACCATTACCAATAATAACGACACTTTTAATCGTGGGGTCAGATTCAAATTTAACTAAAATACTGCTCTTACTTGGTTCAGGTGTTAGCCCGACGATAATTTGGCCGCGCAACACTTTTGCCATACATGCCAGCCGTGTGTTGGTAATGCGAGCGGTGCCAATGCGGTCTAATTTTTCTAGGGTGGCGCGTTCTACTGCCCCCATTTCAGAGAGATTTTCCATACCCGAGAAGACACAAACAGGGTCAGCCTCACATGTTCCGCCCTCACAACTGTATTTTAAGGGAACATTGTTTTTCTTGGCGAGGCTTAATAAGGTCACATCTTTAGGCGCAGAGATTGTTAGTTCACCAAATGTAACTTTGACCACATCTTGTGGCGGTAAGAAATAGAGCCGATAAAGCTGCTCTTTTTCGGCAGTGCGATAAAGCCACACAGCGGATAAGGCGAAAATAGTGGCTTCAAAGGGGAGTATTAGCCACATGGGGAGGGAGGTGTCCCAAAAATGGGCGGCGGCTTGGGGCGTAAAGGCGTAATAAAGATTAAAGGCGACCATGCCGTAGGTGGCAGTTAAAATATTGGGCGTAAAAGCCATGGAACGGGTGGCGGTTAATTTCAAGGGGCCATGGGTGAGGAAATTATCTAAAATGTAGAAACTCACCAAACTCAAGACACTATAGACTACCAATTCAGTATATAGATGAAGCAAGCCGATGGCGGGATAAGCTGGCACGGTATAAAAGCCATAAATGAAGCCTGGAAATAGCCCCACAAAAAATTTGCGGTAGGCCACATGGTGTGGGTCATCCGCGTAGAGGTCTTTGAGGTAGGCCGAATGGGGCTGTTTATCGTAACATTTTGAGGTGCAATCCACGCAGGGTTGGCAATGGCTGTTAGGCAACGTAATAAATGGCGTTTGCCCATAAATGCGTTCAACGGGTAACATAGGGCAAATGCTGCTGCACCAACCACTTTTACCTTTGGAGATAAAACCCATAATGAAAGGAATGACTAACACTAAAAATATGAAGCTGGCTAAGGCTAGGCCATTGGTGTTTAAAATAACCTTTCGCGATGAAATTAACAGTAATAACATGGTGATGCCGATGGGATAGCTATAATTTTTCAGCCAATGGGGAACAGGCCAATCGGTGGCAAATTGATTACGGGTGAGGCCAAACCAGCGCGGGGCTTGGTTCATGGCCGCGAGGGGGCAGATATTCCGCCATAGTCCAGGAATAATGAAGAAAATTAACGGGGCGATGGGAATGAACGCGCCCCAAAATAGACGCAAACCCAATTCAGGGCGAATCAGTAAAATGAGGCACAGGGCGAAGGCCAAGCCTACGCTGATGAAGCGAATGGGATGCCAAAACCCAACGGGGATAACAAAGCGCATACGCCGTTGCATTTGCTCATGGGTGCTATCCAACTCTTCGGGGGTCACAAAAAGGGTGATTTGAGCCATGGGGAGTTCTTAATGGAGTCTAAATCTTTAGATTTGGGGGCAAATCTGAAGATTTGGACTCTAGCTAAAGGGTATTTTGGGTCACTCGCTCAATAATGATTTGTTTTAAGACTTTCAAAATACGAAAAATATCAAAAATATCCTCACGGGTGGCGGTGTAGCTGTCGCTCAAGGCATACTCTTGCCCTTGCAAGGCCATGAACCGCCAATATCGCCCTCGGACATAACAACCATAGATAGGAAATTTACCTTCATTAATCTCTTGTGCCACCAACATTGCGGCCATGGCCTGGCCTGCGGGGTCGCCTGTAGGGTCGGTTTCCTTTTTATACTCTTGGAAACAAAAGTAAGGTTTTTTGGGTTGACGATACCCTGTCGCCACCATGCCATCAGGCTTGCCACTCAATTCTATGCCTGAGACGATGCCCTCAAAAAAACGTTCCCCAAAAAGGCTAAATTGATGTTGATAATGGAAGTTTACGAGGGTAAATAGTGGGCCGATAAAATGCATGACCAATTCATACTCGTTCCAATTATCTACGTTATCGCGCAAAATTATTTGCAAAAAAAGCAAATAATTGCGCTCTTGTTCCGAAATATCACTTTTTCCTTGTAACCATGCCTCTAAAACAGGTAATTGATTGACGGGATTAAGGTTAAAAAGTTCATCTAATTGAACTAGGGTGCAATCTTTGAACAGCATAACGTTCTCCTTAAATGAAAAATCCTCTAGTATTTTACCAGAGGTTTTTGTAGAGTGGTAACAGGAGGTCAAAGTTATAAGTCGGTTAGCCCTTATAAGGTTCTGAACCTTATAAGGACTTACGCAAACACCTCACCCCAACCCTCTCCTACGTAGGAGAGGGCGCAAAATCTCCCTCCGATGTCGGGGGGATTAAGGGGGGTAGACTTGGCTTTTGCGTAAGTCCTACTTATAAGGGCTTTGGCTTTTTGCCGTAAATAGCCTAAATTTATGCCCACAACCGATGGCGCAATTGCCAGTCTCGCCCGTCGGCATATTCATCGCGCGCGGGCAGGAAGAAGTCGCTAAACATGGCGCGGTCATCACCTAACTGGGCAATAAATTCATCGACATTTTGGTCACGATTAGCCAGCCATTTTTTGACTAAATGACCATAGCGATACATATCAATATATTGCGTGGCCGACCTATCCCAACTCGCATTAATGTTCATGGCGGTGCGAATAAGGTAATCATTATGGGCGGGATTATAACGATAGTTATCAATGGCGAATTTCATTTGGTAGAAAAAGGCATTGGCCTCGCCCCAATAATCACCTATGTCTAACCATTCGTATAAGTAAGCACAATGGCGCACTTTCGGCAAACCGCCCGTTGCTCGCCCAATGACCACCGTGCCGAGGAGTGACGCTTCGTAATCTACCAGCCCACATGGTTCAAAGCGAGACGGGATAAGCGTATAATCGCCGCCTGCTAAAATGAGTTTAGATAACGGTTGATTAAAGGTATTATTGAAATAAACCTTATCGGGATAGCGATAGGCTAAATCAAAGAAACGCCCTTCAGCGGCCTTGCCCGTTTTTTCACCTTCAGGGGCGGAGGCCAAAATGACAAATTTAGTCCCAGCGTCATACGCCAACACTCGTTCAACCACATCCGCTACCAGGCCGAGATTTTTCTGGTCAACCAATCGCCCGACGGCGGTCATGAGAATGGGATTGAGGTGTGGTTCACTGCCAAAGACTTCTAAATGCAGCAGCCGTTTGAGTTCCCCTTTAACTTCCAAGTGGTCAACATCAAAACTATGGTCATGGTCTAACATTTCATATTGGGTGGTGGGGTGGGCAAAAATGGGGCTATGTTCGCCCCGTTTTTCTTGCATGGCGCGTAGCACGGAAGCTTTAAGTTCGGGTAAATTCTCAGGCCGATTACGGTCACTCATGCCGTTGGTAATGCCAGCAATCGGCAATTTTTCAAAGAGGTCGAGGTGGCGATTAGGCACAAAAACTTCATTAGGTGGGCTGCCTTTTTGTCCCCAAGCCCGATACCAAAGCGTCTCATGACTATCTTTCAATTCCGCCGCATAGCCCCAATTGCCAGCCAGGTCACCACTAACGGTGGTGATTTTGCCGCCGATGTGATACACTTTGAGCATACAGGCTTTCATGAGATTAAGATGACTAAAGAATTCAAAGTAATAATCAAGTAGTTGCCAACCTGTCAGTCCTAAACGGTCAAGGGCCGCATAGCCGCCAATAATGGGAGTCATGCCTTGATAAGTGGCATTGTGAATGGTGAAATGCAGGGAACAATTTTGCAGATATTCATCGCCCAAATAAAATGGCACTAAGCCTACATGGTAATCGTGTAAATGGACGGCATCAAAATTACGTTGCCGAATGTAACCTGCCATGCCTTGATTTATTACGGCAAATTGTCGTAAGGCTACGTGGGGGTCACTGGCGTAAATGCTATTAGCATGCGTCCAACTCATTTGCCACTCATCCCAAAAATAGATGGATTTTTGTCCATCAGGGAAGATGTATTCGTACGCGTCCACCATAAACCTGTTGCCATCAAGTGTCACCCAAAGTTCCATATCGAGCTTGGTTAGGCGACTTTTATCGTAATGGGCAAAGCAAGGGGAGAGAATTTCAATCTCCAAGTCAATATTTTCACGGGCCGCAGCCTTGATTAACTCGGCGGGTAATTCCTCAATAATCACCCCTAACCCCCCCACTTTCACGCCAAAACCACTGTTTGAGCGGCCAATTTCCCACGCGGCGATAGCGGTACGCATTTTTTTACGTGGCATTATTTTAGCGGGTGTTGTTTCGATAGGTAACGTTTCAATGGGTGTTGGTTCAGGTGGTAATGTTGCAACAGGTGTTGGTTCAGGTGGTAATGTTTCGGGAGGTGTTACTGGTTCAGGTGGTAATGTTTCAATGGGTGTTGGCTCAGTGAGCGACGTTTTAATGGGTAACGGCTTTGTTTCAATGGGTAATGCCTCAAGTGGTGTATTGTCGGTGAATATGGGTTCAACAGGGACTATTTTTTTGGGAGTTGGTTTTTTTGCCATGATAAGGGGAATTAGGAATTAGGCTTTAGGATTTTAATTCCTAACTCCTAATTCCTATATTAAATTAAATTTCTATCCAATCGCCTGGCCCTAGGGCTTCGGCTTTGGATTCAGTTTCACTTTCGACACGCTTGGCCCAGGTTTGACCATCTTGAGCAATGGGTGGCCAGGTGTTGTAGTGGCAGGGGACGACTAATTTAGGCTTAATAAATTGTACGGCGCGCAACGCATCGGCTGGCCCCATGGTGAAGTTATCGCCAATCGGCAGCACACATAAATCAATACCCTCTTCACCATAAAGCTGCATTTCGTAAAATAACGCAGTATCACAGGCCAAGTAAATTTTCTTACCTGCCGCCGTTATAATGAAGCCCGCAGGATTGCCGCCATAATTGCCATCGGGCAAGCCTGAACTATGATGGGCAATAGTAAGTTTAACATGCCCAAACTCATGGTTAAAACCACCACCGATATTTTGTTGATGGACGTTGGTTAGCCCTTTGCTTTGCAGCCAACTGCCAATTTCCCAGTTCGCAATCACTTTCGCCCCAGTGCGTTGGGCGAGGGCCACGGTATCTTCAATGTGGTCAAAGTGACCATGTGACTGGAGAATGACATCAGCCGCAACATTTTCGGCTTTAATCGTGGCGAGGGGATTGCTGGTGAAAAAAGGGTCAACCACAATTGTTTGCCCCTCAATCTCTAAAATATAGGTCGCGTGACCCACATAAGTGAATTTAATGGACATGATAATTAGGAATTAGGAATTAGGAATTAGAAAAATCAATTTCTAATTCCTAATTCCTAATTTTTAATTCCTAGAACCAATCACCTGATTGGATATAAAGGGGACTATCAGCAATGGCTTTATCTAACCATGAACAGGTATCGTCATCGGCCTTAAATCGCCCTAAGCGTTGGGCATCGGTGGCGGAGAGATAGCCAAAAATAATTTGGGTTAAGGTGCGGATGTCGGTCTCAATTTGGACTTCTTTGCCTTCAGGGGCGGGGTGAGTTTCGGCGCGCCCATCTACGAGGCGGAAAATAATCGGTGCTTCATTTTGAGCAATGAGGGGGTCATTCAATCTGATAACGCGCTCCCCTTGCATGTGACGGGTGTAAAAGCGTTTGGTTAAGGCCGTTTTCAGGGTGATGATACGTGCCATCGGGCCAGAAGTAACATGGCATAAATCATGGAAGAGCCAACCGCGAACTTCGGCTTCAACGGTGCGCGGTTGGTGTAATGCGTGACGCAACGGCGTTTGCGGTGGGGCGAGATATTCAATCGCGCTGACTTCGGTTTGGCTGGCGAGGTAGCCAATTAAACCGCGTAAGGCTTCCCCTTCGGCGGCGAAAAATTCCTTAATGTATAAGGTGGTTTCGTTGGTGGCATTGGTTTTCAGTTCATACGCCATGTAGCCATCTAACATGCCATCACTTTCAAAAACCACTACATGCGGCCATTTAGCGGCAATTTTATCCCACCAAGCATTGCTACGACTGAGCCAGCCATTGTGCCAGGTCATTTGGCCTTTATAAACAACCCGTAACATCGGCAAATCAGCCACATCAAATGGGCGAACTTTGCTCTTTTCAGCAAAATTAATCAGATTGCTAGGGGCAAAGCGATAGGCATGGACATCGCCAATGACTCCAAAATCAAAGTGATTATAAAATTGCGGCGAAGCGGGAAATAGGGCGGTGAAGGCATAACCCTCAGTGGCGGCGCGGCTAACTAGGGTTTGCATCATTTGAGTAGCCACACCTTGCTTACGAAAATCAGGTAATACCCCCACTGAGGCCACTGCGCCAATATCTAGCGGCACGCCACTGAGCCAAATTTTGGCGGGAAACATGGTGGCCGTGCCAACAACTTGCCCGTCCACTTCGGCTACAATGATATGGGACATAGTGTAACGGGGGTTATCTTGAAGATTTGCCAAAATATCAGCAACGTCACCTCCAAAACAAACTTGTTCTATTTGAGCAAACGCGGCTAAATCTGAGGATTCTAAGGGTCTAACGGTGATGGACATGGGTAAATTCCTTTAATAATAGGGTTTATGGATTAGGGATTAGACCTACAAGGTTTCTAAAACCTTGCAGGTCTGACATGGCTAACGGTTTAACTGTTTGACCATTTGCGCCACCGCCTCCGCAGGCGTGTCTACAAAAGTCAACAATTGATAATGTTCAGGGCGCACATGGTCAGATAAAAAGGCGGTGATGGTGCGCTGCCATAAATCGCCCACTAAAATGATGGGGCGGGCTTCAATTTCACCGACTTGAATGAAACTCCAAATGAGAGCCATTTCGGAGAGTGTGCCAATGCCGCCTGGCATGACAATGCAGCCCGCGCAATCTAATACAAGATGTAACAACCGTTCCCGTAGCGTTGGATACTTAATTTCTTGTTTGACCCATTGATTGGGGGCTAATGGGCGGTAGCTTTCAATTTGTGAACTTGTAATGCCAATGACCTGGCCGCCTGCCTCATGCGCGCCCTGACTGGCGGCGGCCATCACGCCTGAAATTTGTGAACTTGTAATGCCAATGACCTGGCCGCCTGCCTCATGCGCGCCCTGACTGGCGGCGGCCATCACGCCTGAATAGCCCCCCGTTTGCACGGCGAGTCCCGCTTGGGCTAACAATTGGCCGACGGCGCGGGAGTCTTCATATTCGGTTGAATCGGGTTTGGGTGCGCTGCTGCCAAATACGCTGATGATGGTTGTCATGAAAGACCTCTATTGCTTAGTTTTAACTTTAAGCAGGTTGTAATTTATTCTGAAAATCAGCAAATAAAACTTCACGTACTGGTTTAGGTAACTTAATGACCATAAAATGGTGGGCGGGGTAAAGATAATCTTCCCCTGACTCATCAATGATTCTCAAATAGCCGTCTTTACTGGCGGACTCATCAGGCAATACTAGGTAAATTTTATGTCGCTGCAAATCCTCGCTATTTTCGTTACGAATACAAACTGCGAATTGTGGTTTTATTATCATTAACTTTACCCCACCCACCGCCACAGGAAAAAAAAGGTGCTGACCATGAAAGAGAGTAATAAGGCGGCGGGTAGGAGCATTAAGCGTAATAATCG
>JAIFLK010000254.1 GCA_020049115.1 Chloroflexota bacterium
CCATCCAAAATCTCCTCCGCCATGAGCAGCCCGCAGATGGGGCCGTGCATGAAACCATGCCCACTAAAACCCGCCACCGAAATGACCGACTCTAGCCCTGGCAAGCGGCCTAATATGGCCTGGTGGTCGGGGGTCACTTCATATAAACCCGCCCACTCCGCCAACAACTCCGCCTCCTCTAGCAACGGGAAACGATAAATGGCCTGGTCAATATGCTTGAGTGTCCATTGGGGGTCAACCTCTTCATTAAAACCCAACGGCTCGTCAGGGTTAGACATGCCCATTAACAACCCCTCACCTTCGGGATGAAAATAGAGCGATTGCCCAAAAAAGAGCATAAACGTTAAGGGCAACCCCTTGAGCGCGGGCATGGGGCGAGTGACGGCAATTTGACGGCGCAGTGGTTGAATCGGCAAATCGTAATCTAACAGCCGAGCCACTTGACCCGACCATGCCCCCGCCGCTAACACCACCGTCTCCGTTTCAATCCGTCCCTGCGGCGTGACCACCGCCTTGATTTTATCGCCCTGCCGTTCAAAACCAATCACGGGCGTATCATTCAGTAAGGTTGCCCCCAATCGCCGCGCCCCGTTGATGTAACCTTGCACCATGCCATGCGGGTCGGCCAGGCCGTCGCGGTCATAAAATGTGCCGCCAACAATGCCCTCCAAGTTGAGATACGGCACGCGCTGCGCCAATTCATTGGGCGTTAACACGACTGACGGTATCCCCAGACTATTTTGTAAGGCTACGTTCGCTTGAAATTGAGCAAAATCAGCCTCGTTGTCTAACAAAAAGAGGTAGCCAATCTGTTGCAAGCCTACCTCTTGGTCTAATTCATCATGAAAGCGTTCCAACATGGCAATGCTTTCGATAGATAGCCTAATATTTATTTCCGTTGAAAATTGATGACGAATCCCGCCCGCGCATCTGCCCGTTGAGCCTTCGCCAAAGGTCGGGGCTTTTTCCAACAAGGTCACGCTGACCCCGCCCCGTTTGGCGAGGTGATAGGCCGTACTCGCGCCCATCGCCCCGCCACCGATAATCACCACATCGCTATTTTTTGGTAACATTACTTTAGTCCTTAATTAGGAATTAGGAATTAGGAAGATTAAATTTTGCTTTCATGGTTTTGAGGATAGAACCACTCAATTTAAGGAGTTCTTCACAATCTTGCAATAAAGAGTTCGCTTGTTTTTCATCAAAATAGGCGGTATCTTTCAATAACCTAAGCCAATAGTGAGTTTCACGAGCCTCTTTGTAAGCAATATTAAGTTTAGCGTAAAAATCCTTGTCGCTTTGACCACCAATCGCTTCCTCTATATTTGCCCCAATTGACGTACCACTCCGCAAAAGTTGTTTGGAAAGAATATATTCCTTTTTTTGGTCAACCAAATATCGAGTGGCATTCACTATCCGAACTGCAAAAACATAACTTTTCTCTTGTATTACATTATCTTGCTTCATTTTTCTAATTAGGAATGAGAAATTAGGAATTAGGAATAAAAAACCATCAAAACCCTAATTCCCCACTTCTCATTCCATTTTAACTCCTTTTTTAATTCCTAATTCCTAATTCCTAATTATCTCTTCGCTAACGAATGAGGCTCGGATTGCGTCATGACAGCGGCCACGGATTGAAGTTGAATCCACCATTGCTCTTTAGGGCGAGAGAAATTTTTATCAATCATCGATTGAAAACGGTCAAAGTCAAAGAAATTGACTTTGCCACCTTGCAACCCCATAAAGACTGACCGCGCGGGACGCGTCTCCACCTCATCAATCAAAAATTGCACCGCTTTGACCGAAAGTTGCGTGGCCTGAATACGGTCAAAGGGTGAGGGATTACCACCTTGTTGCAAATGCCCCAAAATCGCTTGGCGCACATCAAACAAGCCGCCACTTTCCTCCTCAAACAAGGCCGTCATAAAACTGGTGGTGTAAAATGAATTGGCCTTTTCATTACGAATCATTAAAGCAAGCCGTTTGCCCTGCTTAAAGCCATCCACCAAATCGTTGATGTCAGATTGTAAATTTTTCAACGTGACCCCTTGCTCATGCGAATAAACCCGTTCCGCGCCCGTTGCCATACCACTCATCAAGGCCAAATAGCCGCAATACCCGCCCATGACCTCCACCACAAAGCAACGGCGCGAGGCTACGGCGGATTGTTTAATTTTATCTACTGCTTCCACAATATTATTTAAGGCCGTATCCGCCCCAATGCTCAACTCGGAGCCAGGCAGGTTATTGTTAATAGAGGCAGGCACACAAATCACAGGAATATCAAACGCGGGGTAATTTTCGCGCTCTTTATACATGGTGTAGGCCGCTTCATAGCCCGCCCAACCCCCAATGATGATTAACCCATCAATCTTAAATTCCTCAATATTTCGAGCAATCGCATAAAGCTCACCCCCTTTCGGTATTTTACGGCGCGTCCCCAATTCAGCCCCACCCAGCGAGACCATCCCATGCACACTCATCCAATTCATTTCCACAATCTCGCCTTTAATCAACCCCTCAAAGCCATTTTTCACCCCCAAAATGGTGTGACCTTTATCAATGCCCAACCGCACCGCCGTCCGCACCGCCGTATTCATGCCTGCCGCGGGGCCACCTGCATTCATCACCGCAAAGCGTTTTGGGGCATGGCCAGGGTCAGGTTTATGGGGAAACGCCCGCACCAAAGTTCGCAAAGTACGAAAAGCCTCCTTAAAACTACCGCCACGCAAATCCATGGCCTTGTCATATTCGTTTGCTTTAATAACATTCGCCACATCTTTGGTCTGCTGCACACATTCCATTAACGGCAATTGTGTCACTTTATTACCCCGCATCCCAATCAACATAGACTCGGCACTGGCCTCTGACGACAAAATATGTTGCACCGCCGCGTGGCCTAAAATCGTGCCGAGATTACGGTCAAAGGCCGTTGGCGAACCGCCCCGTTGCACATGGCCTAAAATCGTCACACGAGTATCACTATGGAGACGCTCTTCCAATATTTGGCGCACGTAATTGGCACTAATCGGCTGACCATTTCTATCCTGCGCCCCCTCCGCCACAATCACCATGTTAGTGCGGCGGCCCGCCTCGCGCCCCATACGCAGAACGTCACACATTTTATCCTCCCAATTTTCCACATTAGGCGGACTTTCAGGAATGAGTACCCATGATGCGCCCGTCGCCAGCCCCGCCATGAGAGCCAAATAACCACAATGTCGCCCCATCACCTCCACCACAAACGCCCGTTGATGGCTGGCCGCCGTACTGGTAATGGCATCAATCGCCTCCACAATCCGATGTAAGGCCGTATCCGCGCCAATGGTCATATCCGTCCCAAACATATCATTATCTATCGAACCGACCAAGCCCACAATATTAAAACTATCATACGCTTGCGCGACACTTTGCGTAATATCTCCCTTTTCCACCAACTCCGCTAACAATGAAGGCCACTCCTGCCGAAAAAGGTTCGCCCCCGTCAAACTACCATCACCGCCAATCACCACCAAATTCGTAATGCCTCTCGTAACCAAATTACGGGCCGCCGCCAATCGCCCCGCCCGTTGTTGAAAATCCATACAGCGCGCCGTCCCAATGACCGTCCCGCCCCGTTGTAATATTCCGCCACCTGATTCCCAAGTCGCCTTTTGAATCCGAGTGCCACCATCTACCATGCCCTGATAGCCCTCACGAATGATATAAACCTCAACATCTTCATCCAGCGCAGTGCGAATAACCGCCCGCACCGCCGCGTTCATGCCTGGCGAATCGCCGCCACTGGTGAGAACCCCAATGGCTCTCTTAGGCGTATCATTCTCAGGTATTGCTACCTCAATTATTTTTTTAGTTGTTTTTGTCATGTTCGTAATCCTTTGTCCGTTCAACGGCAATTTTAAGAGTTTCAAAATGAATATCCACAATATCAGCCACGTTAGGGGCATATCCCCCCGCCATCGCTATCGCTATGGGCAAACGCGCCGCTTGGCAATAATTAAATACCAAACGGTCACGCGCCGCTAAACCCACCTTACTTAAAGCCAATCGCCCTAAACGGTCGCCCATGTAGGGGTCTGCCCCCGCCAAATAGATGACTAAATCGGCTTGGGCATACCTTAACGCGGTGGCTAATCCTTGCTCCAACGCGGCCAAATAGGTCGCATCATCTGCTTTATCCTCCAACGCTACATCTAAATCACTGCTTTCTTTACGAAAAGGAAAATTCTTCGCCCCATGAATCGAGAAGGTAAACACCGTCGGGTCAGCCGCAAAAATGGCCGCCGTGCCATTCCCCTGATGCACGTCACAATCAATAATGAGAACGCGTTGCACTCGCCCCTCCGCTTGCATGGCACGCGCCGCGACTGCGCTATCATTAAAAACACAATAGCCCTGCGGCTGGTCACGAAAGGCATGGTGCGTTCCCCCCGCCAAATTCGCCGCAAAGCCCTCCCGCAAAGCCGCCCGACATGCGGCCAACGTTGCCCCCACCGAACGGCGCGCCCGCTCCGCCAACTCTGGCGACCAGGGGAAGCCCAACTGCCGAATCTCAGCACGAGTCAATTCGCCATGTTGCACCCGCCGAATGTAATCTGCGGTGTGAACTCGTCCCAATTCTTCATCTGTGGCAGGCGGTGGTATAATCAAATTTTCAGGCGAGACCAGGCGACTTTCCACCACCCGTTGGCGCAATTGGGCATATTTTAACATCGGGAAACGATGTTCAGGGGGTAAAGGGAGAACAAAATGGTCACTGTAAAAAATTTTCATTTTCGTAGCCGCTAACCCCTCACCCAAACCCTCTCCCAGTGGGAGAGGGAGTTCCCCCTCGCCTTTTGGGAGAGGGAATTTTACCGATTCCCTTCTCCTTTTGGGAGAGGGGCTAGGGGTGAGGGTAAAATTGACACACTTCTCAAAAATATGGTAACATGGCTACCATATTGGGGCAAATTCAAGGATTAGGATAACTAAGTATGACTCTATTCTCAAAAATATGGTAACATGGCTACCATATTGGGGCAAATTCAAGGATTAGGATAACTAAGTATGACTCTACTCAACCTCAACTGGCCGACTTCGCCCGAAAAAGCGGTCAGATTACAACAAGAACTCGTAAGCAAAATTGAACATACCCCTCGCCTCAACCCCATTCGTTATGTCGCGGGGCTAGATGTCCACATTCGAGATGAAATGGGGCGCGCCGCCATTGTGGTGTTAGATATTGAAACCCTAAAACCCGTTGACGCGGCCACCGCGATTAAGCCCATGAATTTTCCCCACAAGCCTGGCATGTTAATTTTCCGTGAAGGCCCCGTTATCTTTGAAGCCCTGAAACGGTTAGATATTTGGCCTGACCTGCTGATTTTTTATGGGCAAGGCATTGCCTACCCCGACAAAATCGGGTTAGCCAGCTATCTCGGCGCGCTGATAGATTTACCCGTCATTGGCTGCGCCCGCACCCAAACCTACGGCGACCACCGCAAAGTTCCCTTTCGGCGCGGCACTTACACCCTATTACGCGACAACGGCGCGGTTATCGGCGCGGCCTTACGTACCCGTGACGGCGGCAATTTGCTCTATGTCTCACCTGGTCATCGGCTCAATTTGAAAACGAGTATCCGCTACATCTTAATGTGTTGTCGCCACCATGCCATCCCTGAAACCAATCGCTGGTCAAAGCTCTTTTTAGGGCGCGTGAATACAGATGTGGTACGGAATAATTACAAATGAGGTGGATAGAGTAAACCCATTGGCAGAATTAGCCATTTTGTGCTACACTATTTACACTATTGGCTTAGAGAACTAATTGAGGTAACAATTTATGGAGCAGACACCGATTAAAGCCATCGAAATGATTAGACATATTCGTGAAGCCCATTATGAATTACTAAAAAACAAGTCAGGGGCAGAACGAATCCTGTTCTATCAAATGAAAGCCCAATCCTTGCGCCAAAAACTTATGCTACGTCAGCAACAAAAGTTACAGTATTTACCATAACTGGAGTCAGTTAATGACGGCTGAAATCATGCCTCAAAACCAACTTTTACAACGTTTGCGTCAAGAGCAAAGCTATCTTAATCTCACTTTTGGCGTGAAGCGACTCGGTATTTTTGGCTCATACGCCAAAGGAACGCCGCGCCCTGATAGTGATGTGGATATTATCATTGAGTTTGAGCGACCCATTGGGCTAAAATTTATCACTTTAGTTGATTATTTAGAACAACAATTGGGTAAGAAGATTGATGTTTTAACTCCCATCGGCATGAAAAGTTCCCGACTGCCACAAGTCGGTCAAGCGATAGAGGAATCGGTTATTTATGTCTAGCCGCACTGATGTTGAATTTTTGGCTGATATTCAAGAAGCCATTACTCGGATAAGCGACTATATTGGGGACATGACCTTAGAGGATTTCTTAGATGATAGAAA
Organism: Chloroflexota bacterium; assembly: GCA_020049115.1. Lineage (GTDB taxonomy): Bacteria > Chloroflexota > Anaerolineae > 4572-78 > J111 > JAIFLK01. The sequence continues at coordinate 6,435 of JAIFLK010000254.1, forward strand.
AACTCAAGATGCAACTATTCGCAACCTAGAAATAATCGGTGAAGCAGTTAAAAATCTTTCGGAGTCGCTTACAACTAAACATTCACACATACCCTGGAAAAGTTTGGCAGGCGTAAGAGACAAACTCATTCATCATTATTTTGGCGTGAACTTCGATATTGTATGGAACATTATTAAAGATGAATTACCCACTGTAAGTCAACAAATTCAACAAATTTCAAGTAAAATTGAATGAGCCAATCAACAAATTCAGTTGACTAAAGCCCTTGCCCCATTATCCATGCGGCAAGGGCTTTTTGATTGAGTACAATAACCTAAACCTATTGGCAGATTTAGCCATTTTGTGCTAAACTATTGGCTTGAAGTACCATATCGGTGCTGAATATTTGATTGAGTTTCCAAAATGACTTTAACTACTCCTGGCCGTATTCTGTTTCTCAATTTTTGGCGATTTGTCATCATTTTAATTTTGGGTATAGCAGCACTTGTATTACTAAGCAATATTAAGCCTACAGTCAAAATAGATGCGACTGCCGTCCCTATAGTTACACCTATACCCGTTAATTTGCCCATTCCGCCTAAAAATCCTGCTGAATCACCAGGGAAAGAATGGCAATGGCGTGGCAAGGGAGCAACAGGAAGTAACTCAGGCTCTTGGTATAATCCTCAAACGGGTGAAAGTTTACATCCTGACCTGAATCATCCCTCACCGATTGGGCCGCATTGGGATTACAAGGGGCCACAGGGCGAATGGCGGATTTTTCCTACTGGTCGCATAGAGGCTAAATAATGTTAAAACAAATCAATTTTAACTTAGAAGCCATAACCTATTTGCGTTCTTGTCTTGCTCAGGGCGATACCATCTCACATTATTTGCTTGATTTACCCCTTGAGCAAGGAGAAATTTTTACATTTTTACCTGACACCATTAATCTTAGTACAGTTAATAATTTTGAGGTGGGAGGTGTAACCCAAAAACAAACCACCTATATCACCCTCGCCAATTTAATTTGTTCCTACTTCAAGTCTAATGAAAATGGTATAGCAATTTTTGAGGCCATTGAACAACCAGGCGATGCATGTTTAGCCTCATTTTCCGAACAATTTATTACATATCAGCATGAAGTGTATTACCTCATTCTGAATCAAGGCCATACTTTAGAACAAATCAAGCGTGTTTTACAAAGAGCAAGAGCTTATCCCTTTATAGGTATTCTCACCGCTAATTCCATTTTAAGTTATAGTTACTTAAAAAGTAATGAGCCAAAAGAATTAGCCATCAACGCAGATTACATTTTAGTAGGTGCTTATGATGATGAAGGCGTGCTAATCTGGCACAAAAACAGTCATTATCCCAAGTTATTGCAAGAAACAACCACGGAGTCCAAATCTTTAGATTTGAACTCCATCAATGTAGGATTTAATTTAGAGGAGAAATTCATGTCACATCCCCAAACATTATTTGAAAAAATTTGGAATAACCA
>JAIFLK010000305.1 GCA_020049115.1 Chloroflexota bacterium
TCTTAAAGACCTTGTAGGTGTCATAAAACTACAAATATTTATCAAACCACGCCAGCGTATCCTGCCAGGCTTTGGTCGCTTGGGCTTCATTGTATCGTTCACCCGTATCATTATGAAAGGCGTGATTGACCCCCGCATAAACCTTCATCTCATGCGTAATCTTAGCCGCAACGAGGGCTTGTTCTAACGGGGCCATGCCACCCGTAATGCGTTCATCTTGCTCGGCATACACGCCCATGACCGCCGCCTTAATATTGCCCACTTGCGCCAAATCAGGCGCGGGGCCATAGAAAGGCACCGCCGCTTTCAATTGCGGGATAGCCACCGCGCTTCGCCAAGTAATCCCGCCACCAAAGCAATATCCTGTCATCCCAATGCGCTCTTTCTCCACATACTCCAGCCCTTGCAAATAGGCCAGCCCCGCCGCAAAATCACCCACATGCCGTTCAGGGGGCGCGCCACTTAACAAGGCGGGAACTTTGTCTCGCTCTACCGTTGCCGTACCGCCTTACCGTTGCCGTACCGCCTTCGCGGGAGAGCAGGTCAATGGATAACGCCACATAACCCGCCTTAGTAAAACGGCGCGTCACATCTTGAATATGAGCCGTCATGCCGCGATTTTCATGGCAGACCAACACGGCGCGATATTTTCCGTCAGCTTTAGGCCGCGTTAAATAGCCTGTAATATCCACCCCTTGACTAGCAAAGGTGACGCTAGTGGCTATAATATCAGGTGAATCTTCAGGCACAGATAAGGGGCTTTTGGGGGCTGATGGCATGGGGGCGGAGGCAGCAGCAGAGGTGGCAGCAGGCGTGGCGGGTGGAATAGCCTCTGTCGGCGCAGGCAGTTCGGCAGGCGAACAGCCCAATAAACTCATGGTGGCAACGGTGGCGGTCATACTTCCCGTAATATAGGCCACTCGCCGAATGAAGGCGCGCCGACTAATTAAGCCCTCGCGGTAATCATCGTAAAACTCTTCCACAAAATATTTTTGAAATGTATTTAGTTCGGTCATGGTTTAGCTCCTATTTTTGGCTACAAGTTATCAAGATAAAAAACTTCCTGGTTATGATATATGATTATTATGAAATTGAGTTAAATACCCATGGCCGAATATCTCCTAAAATGGCTGCTCCCCCGCCTAGCCCACCGCGTGATATTGGTGGCTCTCTTGTTGCTGATTGCTACGCTCAGTGCCATCAACGGCTTGAATAAAGCCTTGCCGCAACTTGATAATCGCCTCATGGTCAGCCTCAGCCTGTTCAGTTTTGGGCTGAGTTGGTGGCTGGCGCATACACGCCTCACCGCCCGCGCTATGGGCGCGCTCATGGTGAGTAGTGGTATCGCATTATTACTTTTTTATTTAGGCAATCTCGCGCTGCCGAGCCTCAAACTTTTGCTTGGCCTCAGCGATTGGCTTAACCAAATTCGTAATACTGCCAATTTTGACTCCGCCCCCTTACACCCCGCCTGGCAAGAATTTAGCCACACCTTAAGTCTCTTAATGCACCGTTTGAGCGATTGGGCGCAGGCCATCTTTCGTAATTCACCTACCTTTGACAGCCTCATATTTCAACTTGTTTGGGGGCTAACCAGTTGGCTTGGCACGGCTTGGGCGGTGTGGTGGCTACGGCGATATGACCAACCCTTACCCGCCATATTGCCTCTCGGCGGATTACTGGTTATTACCTGTGCTTATCGCCTGACTAACCTCATGCCGTTAGCCAGCCTGCTCATGGCAACGTTATTGCTGCAAGCCCTCATAACCTATCATCACCATGAAACACAATGGCAACATCAGGGGCTAGATTTCTCCCGCGAATTGCAAAAAGATGTGGCCTTTGCGGTTGTGCCGATAGTGCTGCTTTTGACCTTAATCGCCACCTTCATGCCCGTCCTCAGCTTATCCTTTATTACCATTCCCGCCCAACAATGGCTCTATGCGGCCTCACCTGAAATAAACCCATTAGCCAATTTACTGGGTATCAAACCCGCCATTAAGCCAAATAACAACACCGTCAATGCGGCCCGTTTAGGTGGCTTGCCGCGCCATCACCTCATTGATAGTAGCCCCGAACTATCGTATGAAACCGTCATGTTGATACAGGTTTCAACCCCCGCAACCGCCACCAGGCCGTTATATTGGCGCGCCCTTACTTACGATACCTATACGGGACATGGTTGGTTGACGGGCGCAGTGGATACAATGAGTTACGATAAAGAGGAAGCTACGCCCCTTACGCCCACCGATACGCAACAAATATTAACTCAGCAAGTGCAAATGATAGGCTCAGATGGCTTTCTTTATGTAACAGGTGATGTACTCAAGGTGAACGCGGCCTATCAAGTGGCTTGGCGTGATAGTGGCGATATTTTCGCCACCGCCACCACCGCCAAGCGTTATCAAGCCGATTCACTCATCTCCACCGCCACCGCCGACCAATTGCGCGCCGCCCCCGTCAACTATCCATCTGATATTACAAATCGCTATCTTGACCTGCCCGATGATTTACCACCCCGCGTCATCACCCTCGCCCATGACCTCACCGCCGCCGCGCCCACGCCTTATGACCGCGCCCTCGCCCTAGAAAGCTATCTCCGCACCTTCACTTATACCCTCAATGTGCCAACGCCGCCCCTTAACCAAGATTTGGTGGATTATTTTCTCTTTGACCTCAAAAAAGGTTATTGCGATTATTACGCCACCAGCATGGTAGTTATGGCGCGCTCAATTGGCTTACCCGCCCGTTTAGTGGTCGGCTATGCCCCTGGTAGTTATCTGCCCGTGACACGATATTACGTGGTGACGGCAGCCGAGGCGCACTCTTGGGCGGAGATTTATTTCCCTGGCTACGGTTGGCAGGAATTTGAACCCACAGGCGGCAGCAGAACGCCCCCGCCCGCCCGTCCCCAAACCGCCATGTCACCCTCTCCCGTCCCATATACCTCCACCGCCACCGTCATGCCACCACGTTCGGCGCGCGCTTCATTCTTATTGTCATGGTTCATTTGGCTAGGGTATGGTTTGTTAGAGGGATTGACATTGTTCATGGGCGGTGGTATCATACTGCTTTTAGCTGACTATGCTTATTTACGGTATCTTTCTCCCCAGCAAACCATTCAAATCATTTTTCGGCGGCTTGAGTGGCTAGGCCAACGATTTTTCCAACTCACCCCTCTAACCGATACACCTTATGAATTTGTTACCCATTTAAGTCACACCCTCCCGCCTGAGTTACAGGCATACAATAATTTGCAACAGTTGGCCGAATTATATGTGCGGCTCAGTTATGGCTCTGACCCAATCACCTCCCTTGAGCAACATGACGGGTTACAATTATGGCGGCACCTCCGTTGGCAATTATTATGGGCATGGTTAAGTCAAAAGAAAAAAGGAGTCCAAAGCCTACGGCTTTGGACTGTTACCAAATATTAAATTTTATTACCATTTCATTCTGATCTATGCCAAACACCATTCGTTTACTCATTTTTATCCTGTTCACCCTAACCCTACACCTCATCATCCGCCCACGCCCCGCCCTCGCACAAGCTCCGTTGTGGCAAGATGTGGCCGAGTCCACCTTGCGGCAAGGAAGCACACGCCTCATCATTCCCAAACATTACCGTTTATTACAAGCCAATATGACCACCTTAGATGCCACTTTAGCCGAAGCCACACGCGGTATTACGCTGACCTTACCGTTGCCTGATGGCCGTGAGGGGCTGTTTTGGATTGAGGCCGACTCGCTCATGCAGCCTGATTTGGCCGCGAAATTCCCCGAAATACAAACCTATCGCGGGCGCGGCCTCATTGATAAAACCGCCACCGTTTGGCTAGACCGCACCCCGAATGGCTTTCATGGGCTGATACTCTCGGCGGAGGGGACGGTTTACCTTGACCCGTATCGCCAACGTGATATAACGCATTATATCAGCTATTATCAGCGTGATTTTGCGGCGCAGACGGATTATATTGAAATATTACCCGATAACCCTCACATGTCTCAAAGACCTGTGAGGTTTCCTAACCGAAACTATCAATCGGGTGACGTGCGCCGCACCTACCGTTTAGCCGTTGCCACGACAGGCGAATATGCTCAATTTTATGGTGGAACTATCACCCAAACGGAGGCGGGGATTGTCACCACTATCAACCGCGTGCGTGGTATTTATGAGCGTGAACTTTCGCTTAGTTTCACTTTAGTGGATAATACGGCCATCATTTTTACTAATCCTCTTACTGACCCTTACGATAATACCCGCGATGATATTTATGTTAATCAAGATGTGATTGATGAACGCCTTGGCAATGCGAATTATGACGTAGGGCATTTAGTGGGAACGGGCGGCGGTGGCTCGGCGGGGAGGGGCGTTTGTATCAATTCCCTTAAGGCGCAGGGCCTGACGGGGCAACCTAACCCCATCGGCGACCCGTTTGATGTGGATTATGTGGCGCATGAGTTGGGGCATCAATTTGATGCCAGCCACACCTTTAATGCCAAGAGTGATGATGAAACGGTGGCGGGGCGGTGTAATTCGGGCAATTGGTCATGGTGGTCGCCTTATGAGCCAGGCAGCGGCTCGACTATCATGGCCTATACGGGTATTTGTAAACAGCAAGATTTACAACCGCATAGCGATGCTTATTTTCACCCCAGCAATTTTGAGCAGATTCGTTCTTATGTAACGGAAAATTCGGGGCGGCTTTGTGGCACAGTTATCAACACAGGTAATACTGCTTCACTCGTAGAGGCGGGGCCAGATATTACCATATCTGTTAAATCCAGTTTCAATCTCATCGGCTCGGCGCAGGATGCGGAGGGCGACGCGCTGACTTATAGTTGGGAGGAGATGGACATGGGGCAAGGGTGGACACAAGGCGCAATTTTACCCAATACCGACCCTGGCTATGGCCCGCTATTTCGCTCCTATCCGCCCATGACTAGCCCCAGGCGGAGTTTTCCCAATCCCGACCAACCCGCCTTAGCCGCCAAGGGGGAATTTTTACCCACGACGGCGAGAAAATTACAATTCCGTTTAACGGTGCGTGATGGGCGTGGCGGCGTGAGCTATGATGATATGACCGTTACGGTGATTAATGTGACTCCCACACCAACGGTTACGTCCACCATTACCCCCACATCTACTGCTACTGTTACGCCAAGTATTACACCTAGCTCTACGCCGCAACGGGTTTATCTGCCTGCGTTGTTGAAAGAATAGACTTATATTGTGTTTCAAATGAAAACTACACTTTTGGCATAAGAGTCCGCAAAGAATTGCGGACTCCTGATTGTTACTATGAAAGTGTAAATCTCAAATAAAACGCAGTATCAGTATATCAAGATTTGGGCGTAATAATTAAATCCCCCTCACCCCCGCCCCTCTCCCACAGGGCGAGGGGAGACAAGATACACCACCCTCTCCCTTTGGGAGAGGGCAGGGGTGAGGGTATAAATCTTGATATACTGAGTATAGGTTGCAATGGTTTCATGGCTAAATTGGCAAAATCCCCCTGCGCCCATAAAATAAAGCCACTAAATTTAAAAACCTCACAGGTCTTAAAGACCTGTGAGGTTTTACATAAAGATTAAGACATCGCGGCCTCAGCCATGAGGCCACTATGCCTTAACCTAACGATAAATATATGCGAATTGGAATTATTGGTTTGCCCAATAGCGGCAAAACCACGCTCTTTAATGCCCTCACTGGCGGCCAAGCCCCGACTGCCGCCTATGCCAGCAGTGCCTTTCAAGTCAATACCGCCGTTGTCCCTGTGCCAGATGCGCGGATTGATGAGATGGTGGCAATGTATAACCCTAAAAAAATCACCCATGCGCGGATTGAATATGCCGATATTGCGGGTCTTGGTGGTGGGGATAAAAAAGAACGGAATGTAACCATTGGCGGTGAATTGATGAACGCCATTAGCAATAATGACGCGCTGATTCATGTGGTGCGCGTCTTTGGTGATAGCAATATTCCGCACCCGTTAGAGTCGGTCAATTCACAACGGGATATTACGATATTGGATGAAGAATTGACCTTTTCCGATTTGAGCAAGATTGAGAACCGTTTGGCTAAATTGGAAATTACGCTTAAAAAGGGCAAGACGATTCCTACCTATCAAGATGACCAACATGAATTTGAATTACTCACCCGATTGCATCCCCATGTGGAGCAGGGACACCCCATGCGCGATTTTGACATGACCGAAGATGAAGTGCGGCGGTTACGGGGCTTTCAATTTCTCAGTGCCAAGCCCATGCTGATTGTTTTAAATTTAGGGGATGATGGCGTTGAGCCTGACCTAAGCAATTTGATAGATAATCGTTGTCCGCGCCTCTCGGTGCGAGCGCGGCTAGAGATGGATATTGCTCAGTTGGATAATGATGATGACCGCACCATGTTTATGGAGGAATATAACGTGACCGAGTTAAGCACCTCCCGCATTATCCGCCAGAGTTATGATTTATTGCAGCGCATGGTTTTCTTCACGGTGGGTGAGGATGAAGTGCGGGCTTGGGAAGTGGCACGGACAGCAACAGCGTTAGAGTGTGCGGGAGCAATTCACAGCGATTTGGCACGCGGCTTTATTCGCGCCGAGGTGGTGGCTTGTAGTGACCTGCTGGCGGCTGGCTCATACTCTGCGGCGCGCTCTGTCGGTAAGGTGCGGCTAGAGGGTAAAACTTATCAAGCGCAAGACGGGGACATTATGCAGATTCGCTTTAATATTTAGCGGTCAGGCTGTCAGCGAGTCAGCTATACACAGTATATCAAGATTTAGCCCCCCCGCCCCTCTCCCAAAGGGCGAGGGGAGACAAGATACTCCCTCTCCCATTGGGAGAGGGCTGGGGTGAGGGGGCTAAATCTTGATATGGGTGAGGGGGCTAAATCTTGATATACTGATACAGCGTGAGGGCATAAACTGGAGTGTCAAAATTTTATTTTGACAGGCGAAAATGAAATTTTCGCACTCCTGAAAAGTTTAATTCATGCCCTCGCGCGGTATAACTATTATCTAGGCTTTATTACGTTTAAATTGCATGGCTGCAAAAACTGCCGCGCCGAGGCAAAGTAGGCCAAAGATGATGAGGCCAATGGCTAATAGGGGGCGATAGAATATCCAGGCAATGGCAATGACGAAGAGAGCAAGGGGGGCGGCAATTAAAAATGCCACAACTTGTAAGGCAAAGCCTGTTAAGCCACCTAAGAAGGGGATAAAATCGAAGAAAACGGAGATAGGGTTAAGGACGAGGGAAACTCCAAAGAACATGAGGAAAAAACCAACAACTCGTAATATCCAGGTCATAATGGTGTTGCTGGTTTGGGCTGACTCAAACATTTCGGCGGCGGTGCGTTTACCCGTTTCTAACAATTCAATCGTGTTGCCGTTGCTGGCGGTGTAGGGTTGGAAACTGTCGCCCACCTGTTGCGACACTAAGGTAATTTGGGTTGGCTTAACCACGTCAAAGCTAATCCGCATGTCCCCAATTTGCGGGCTTTGGGGATTTTGACCGATATAAAACTGACCATTACTTATTTGCGCTTTACCCGTCAATGCGGCGGGAAGTTTAATCTCGCTATTCACCGCTAAAGTCTCATTATTGTTGATACTTGTTACTAGACTTTTGGTGAGTTTGAACGCCCCTAGTGTTACATTTTTGGCGACGATTTGCTGGGCCGCATAGAGCATGGAGCTAGGGTTTTCATGACCAGCGGCTTCTTTGAAATTTTCAGAACTAATCAAGCTATTAGACCACTTTTTTTCGTAACTATATGTTGTTTCATCAGTGGTGCTGCCGCCCAGATTTTTAGTGGTTTTGGTGGATTTTTCCTCATCCCATTGATACATTTCGGTATTGCGATTGAGCATGAGCGCATTGGCCGAAATGCCAAAATCAGGGTCACTTAACGTTTCATCAGTTGTAGCGAGGCCGTTTAAGTGAACAAGTTTGTTTTCATTAGCGTTATCCACCGTCTCCACCGCCACCGAGACCACCGCGCCCGCGCCTTCCACGAGGGCGCGGTAGGTTTGCACCGCCCGCCCCTCGTTCCAAAATAATAACGGGAAAGCGATGAGAAAAAGCAAAATCCCCATCCCTACGCCCGTTATCGCCCCGCCTAACCGACCAAACCATGAATTTGTCGTAACTTCGGTAAATTTATCAGCCATGTTTTATCTCCTTTTTTTTTCTTCATGCAAATAAACTGCTTTAGCAACAAATTACACGAATTGCTTGTTTTATACTGCGTATCAAATGAAAATTACACTTTTGGTATAGGAGTCCGCAATCATTTGCGGACAGCCCGCAAAGAATTGCGGACTCCTGATAAAGAATTGCGGACTCCTGATTGTTACTATGAAAGTGTAACTCTCGAATGAAATGCAGTATTAGGACTTACGCAAAAATCGCGGAGTTAGCACGCCCTCGTGCTAATTGTGACACACGAGGGCGTGTGTCACTCCTCAAAATGAACAGTTTTGCGTAAGTCCTAAGTATAATTCGTTGCGTAAGTTCGGCTTTACTTAAAAAATCCCCCCAAAAATTGTAGGCGTGAAACTAACACGGCGACTCGTGCGCTGACGGTGTTGGCAAAGAGGGCGGCCAAAGTAAAGATGATAATCAAGCGTCCCATACCCGCCCAAAAACGAATAAATCCCTCTCGCACGCCGCTGAACATGCCCTGTGAACGCACCACAAACATAAAGTAGAAAAAAGTCCCCGTTGTGCCGATGAAAATGATAAAGTTATTTAACCAATTGACAATACCAATTTCTTGCTCGGTATCAGGGTAGTGGGTGGGGTTGAGTGAAATGCTCATGGTGCTGGTAACTTGGGGGATGAGTGTGCCAAATAAAGCCCCGCCAATGGCTAAGGCCGCGCCTACGCCTAACACAAAGGCCATGGGAATTGCCCCTAGCACATTGGTCACTTCACCCTGGCTAGGGCGAATTTTGAAAATCAGCAACAAACAGAGTAATAACGCGGGTAAGACCCGCAAGAGTTGACCATTATTAGGTTGTAATAAATCAGCAAAGACTTCATACCACAATATCAGCATGGCATAGCCCACTGATACGCCCACAAAAATGTGAGAAGCCAACTTAAATAAAACGTTATCGCCGAGGATGTAGCTAAATACCATTAAGGTTAAGGCTGCGGCAATGAATGGGGCAATGGTTTCCATAATGAGTTATGAGTTATGAATTATGAATGATGAGTGTGGAATTATAATTCATCACTCATCACTCATCACTCATCTTCGTCCTCTTCCTCGGTTTCGTCTGAGTCGGGCGCAGCCGTTTCTTCATTCATCGGCGGCATCCAGCCAACCACCGTTCCCGCCACAATCAAGATAATGATGATGAGATAGGCCAGGCTTTGGCTGTCTAACATTTGGCGGGCTAGGCCGAAATTATTACGAGTTGCTTCCATGGCCGAAGCCCCACTTATGCCCGATATTAAGCCGTCTAATTGGTCATTCTTACGGTAAGGTTGCATGAATGGATTAACGGTGGCACTTGTTGCTGCTAATAAAGCGGGTTTGGTGGCACTATCAACCGCTAACTGCTCCACCCACCAGCGGGCCATTGTGGGGTTATCCGATACTGTCACAATGAGATTGACTTGCGCCAAACCCTTAACCTCGGCCCAATCAGCCGTCGGCCAATTGCCGCCTGGTTTAAAATCACTCAATTGAGCCAGACTATTTGAGCCAGCAATTAAGCTCCGTAAGCCCGTCACTTGCCCTGGGATAAAGCCTAAATTCACCATCTCTGGGCCGTATTTTTCCTTACGCTGTTGTAATATGGTTTCCAACGTTTGTTGCGCCAACATCGCCCCTTCAGGGTCAAAGCTCACGGCAATGACTCGCATGCCCTGCCCGCGTAGCCGTGCCACCACCGCCTCGGCTAAGGGCTGCATTTCGCCTTGCGAGCTAGGGGTGTAATCAAATGAAACTAAGGCCACTGATGCTGTGGGTTGAGTATCAATAATGCCCAATTCTTCGCTAATGAGGGCATGGCGTTGCTTGGCTAATAACTCGCCTAACCTGCCGCCTGGCTCTGTCCAGGGAATGGGTTCGCCTTTAACGCTTTTTTGTAAGGGAGGTAATAAAGGTAAGGCCATTAACCCAATAAAGATGAAATACAAAATCGCACGAACCGTCCGCCCCATGAACTTGGCTTGTAGGCTCAGAGTTTCGGGAATGAGGACAGGCTGTGGCGGTTGCGTGGCAATCTCATAAAATAATTGGACTGATTGCGCTAGAGTTTGACGGTCAGTGGTGACAATGGCAGGAGTGGTGGCTGTTTGCGCGCCCAAGCCCGTAGCAAATATCGCGGCTGAAACCGCCGTTGTTTCCACTACACCTGACATATCCTGAGTGGGAGTGGAGGTGATAGGGGGTTGAGTAACGGTTTGTAATGGTTCTGTGGAAATTATCGGCTTGGGCTGGTGCGCCTCATCTGCGCTCTCCGCCGAGGTTGATTGTAATTCCTTAAACCAATTACTGGCCGTAATATTCTCAGGAGTGGCGGCTTCTGGTAAATTACTCACTGCTGTTGGAGGCGTTTCACGCGGCAACTCGGTCAGCCAATCGGGAGCTTCCGTTTCTGGTGGCATCGCTAAATCAGCCAACCAGGTGGGGGCTTCATTGTCTCCGTCCGCAGTGGGTAAATCGGTCATCCAATCAAGTGCAGGTGGTGCCGCTTCATTTTCAGTCAGCCATGAGGGGCTTGCGGTTTCAGCCGAGGTCTCAACCAACCAGTCGGGGGTCGCACCATCAGACGGCAATGGCGCGGTGAGCCAATCAGGAGCCTTGTCCTCCGACTCAGTCAACCACGGAAACTCAGTAGTCTCGGCGGGAGACTCAAAGAAAGGTTCATCTAGCTCTGGTGTGTCCATCAACCCATTGGCATTATCCTCATCTGTTTCCCCTGTTTCAGCCAATTCTTGTTGGCGTAATTCATCGGTATCAGGCAAGGAAGCCCGTAAATCAGACAACCAGCTAGGCGCATCAGGCTCTGTGGGTAGTGTATCATCGGCTACCTCTATTTTGCTTAACCAATCGGGTACATCGGCTGAGTCTGCACTTGTTTCAGTCTCATCACTGGAAAATTCCCATTGGGATGGCGTTGTTTCAGCTTCATATTCAACGGAGTCAGTGGTCTCAATGGTCTCAGGCAATTCAGTGAGCCAGGCGGGTAAGGCAGGCTCAGGTAAAAATTTAGCCTTACCATGTGGCAACTCGGTCATCCAATCGGGTAACTCGGTCTCGGTTTCCTGCGCCATGTCCATTTCTGCAACCGACGGCAACTCGGCTAACCAATCGGGAGTCTCGGACTCGGTTTCAATGGCAAGTGGTTTCGCTTCAACCGACGGTAACTCGGTCATCCAATCGGGTAACTCGGCCTCGGTTTCCTGCGCCATGTCCGTTGCTGCAACCGACGGCAACTCCGCCATCCAATCGGGTAACTCGGACTCGGTTTCCTGCGCCATGTCCGTTGCTTCAACCGACGGCAACTCGGCTAACCAATCGGGAGTCTCGGAGTCAGTGTCAATGGCAAGTGGTTTCGCTTCAACCGACGGCAAC
>JAIFLK010000121.1 GCA_020049115.1 Chloroflexota bacterium
TCGTCAAGCGTCAATTAATGGAATGGTGTTAGTCATCAGGTGACTTCTAGTCACCTGATGACTCAACAAATCACACTTGACAGGACACTAGTTAATCAGAGTCCAAATTGATATGCGGCTTCACAGGGTTTTGGGCTAAATGTTCTTCCAATGAGGCCACCACTTTTTTGGTTAATTGATCTAACTCTAGCAAAGTTTCCTCATTAAATAAATGGAGCCGCTGCACTACTGACTCAACATGGGCGGTCATGGCTTCATCAAACAGCCGATTGCCCTCATCGGTAATGGAAACCCACACCAAACGACGGTCAGCCTCACCTCGTTCTAATTGTACCAATTTTTGTTCCTCTAACCGTTGCACTAAACGCGTGGCATTGCTACGAGTACAGATCAACATATCCGCTAATTGGCTAATGGTGATTTTTTCTTCGGCATGGCTCTTGAGGTGAAATAAAAGGTTATATTGAGTGGGGGTAAGGTTAATGTTAGCTAAAGCACGCCTGTCGCCATCGTCAAGCAAAACATGGATTTGTTGAAAACGGTTATAAATGGACATAATTGGATTCTTATACATGGGATTTATTTTCACCAACATGCGAATATTGACTAATTGATATTTGACTAATCAAGAATAAGCAATGTACCATAAAATGGCTAAGATGTCAAACAAAAAATTTCTTTCTTATAGGACTTACGAAACACCTCACCCCAGCCCTCTCCTACGTAGGAGAGGGAGCAAAATCTCCCCCAGATGTCGGGGGGATTAAGGGGGGTAGACTTGGCTTTTGCGTAAGTCCTTTCTTAGTAATTCGCATTATAGAAGGAGTCACTTTTACTCCTATCATGGTAACAAAAAGAGCGTTCCCATAATAGGGACGCTCTTTGAGGGTCTTCAAGACCTTGTAGGTGTGGGTTTTGAACTGCTTAGTTATGTTTATGACACCAACAGCTTAAAAATATCTTACTTAAACAATGAAATTTTGACCCTGGGATGGGCGGGCGGGGGTTCATCAGGTTGAACAAAGAGCCAACGTAATAGGTTTTGATAAAAGCCAAAGAGAGGAATACGCGCTGCCACCTGTTGCCGCACCCGTTCACGATTGGCCTTGAAACTGGTATGACTTTCCCGCGTCAAGACCTCCCGTTCATGTAGAAAATTACGTAATGATTGTATCTGAATTTCAAATGTTTTACCCGACCAACGCACCACCAATTTAACTGCTTCCCAGCCCGTTTGCTTTTGATAATCAGCCAAATAATCCTTAACTTCTACCACCTCCAGCCGACGCGTCTCCGCAGTTGGTTCAAGCTGATATTTAAACAATAACTCGTCAGGCCAGGTCAGGTGCTGTAAATTCTCTTGCATGGCATAAATATCCGCCACCTCACCCACCACAATTTTGAGGCCAAAAATATCTTTCACATAATAACTATATTGTTGCAATTGTTTGTCTTTAACCACAATGCTATCCAGGTCAAAAATCAAAAATTTCATCAACCACTTTATTCCAAATTTCCTCTTCCGCTTTAATACGACTAATAATTTTATGAATTTCGTAAGGATTGGGCTGAGTGGGTTGATATTCGACCATGTTTGCCACCAAATTCGCCCGACTCCAGCCATTTCCATCATCAAAACGTAATTTATGTAACTGACGGTTGCCGAGGTCAATATCGGTGGTGGAATAGAGGTTTTCTGCCGAAATACTTTGAATGATAGTGAAACGTTCTTTGGTAGACTCAACTTCGCCAATGACCACGCTTTGGATTTGGTAGTTATTAAGATAACTATCGCCAATGAGTTGCGCTAAACGATGCAAACTCTCCTCCCCATGCAAAATCATCCGCGCAAAAGCCTGACGAATTTCTTCAATATAGGCGCGCAAAAAGACTAACTCATGCACCGAAGTAGCATCTTGCAATAATTCATGTTTTAATTCTTGCAAACGCGCGACTAACTCGGTTAAGCGCGGCTCAGTTGTAACTAACGACAACGGAGTTTTAGGAATTGTATCTAAAGAGTAATTGGGATTAATGATGTCCTCCGTTTATGGGTAAAAACCTCACCCTAACCCTTTTCCTACTTAGGAGAGCCAGCTAAACCGCTCGCCCGTTGGGAGAGGGGCAGGGGTGAGGGTCGTTGTAGGGGTTAATTTAAGCCACTAAATCAACATACTCGGCCTTGAACAAGTTTTCAGTTTTAACCTTGAATTTTTGCAACAATTCACCGATTAAACCTGCTTTATGGGTGGCATCTTTCGCTGACCAGGTACGGGACTTAATTTCCAGATAGATTTTACCATCTACGCGGTCTAAGTTAATCGCAAAATCAGTATTGCCATAATTGAGATGACCTCGTTGCCGATTTTTAACCACTTCTCGTTCTGACTGTGGGCGGAAATATTCACGGTAAAAACGCACACTATGCCGCGCCGTCGCCGTAAAACGGACCCGCGTCAGCATGATGGAATTATCAAACTCACTCTCAACGGCTGGCCCCATGAGGGTCATGGTGTAAAAAGTTTCTTTCAATTCGCCCTGAGCATCCTTAAGCTCATCTTCACGGAAGCGCAACCGTTCAGGGGATTGCTCGCCAAAAAAGAACATGGTGTCATATTGGTCACGGCGCGAGGGACGTTCTAACTGTAAGCCCGACTCCTTGACCATGTTAATCAATGTATCGGCTTGCGGTAATTGCACCTTCACTTGAATTTCAAAACTCTCTTGGGGAATGAAATCCGCACTAATTGCCAAGAGTTTTGATAAAATATTATCTTCCCGCGCCGTCAAAAATGCATCAATCCGCCGCGCCGTTTGCGCCGACTGCGCCAAAAGTTCCGTTTCATTCAGGGTGAGCAGTTGACGGTCGCGCATCAAAATTTTGCCATCCACCAACACATCTCGCACGTCGGTGGCCTTCGTGGCATAGACCAAACGGGCATAAACTGCTTCGGGGTCACGATGAAAATAAGGCAATTGGTGCGGCTGATTGCTAGAAATAATCGCAATATCTGCCCGTTTTCCCACCTCCAACGAACCCGTTAAATGGCTCAAATGCAAGGCTTTCGCCCCCTCAATCGTTGCCAATTGCCAAGCCGTTTTCGCGGGCAATAGTGTCGGGTCGCCAAAAATACCTTTTTGCAAAAAGGCCGCCAAACGGGTTTCCTCAAACATATCTAAATCATTATTAGAAGCCGCGCCATCCGTGCCAATGCCCACATGCAGGCCCAAATCTATCATTTTTTGAATGGGTGCCACCCCACTGGCTAATTTAAGGTTGCTACTAGGGCAATGCGCCACCCCCGTTCCCGTCGCGTAGAGCGTACGCATTTCGTTTTCTTCCAAATGGACACAATGCGCGGCAATCACTTTGGCCTTAAACAAACCATATTGCTCCACCCACGGAACAACGGTCATGCCATATTGCTCAATGCTGCCTTGTTGCTCAAACGTGGTTTCAGCAATGTGAATATGAATCGGCACATCAAACTCAATGGCTAACGCGGCACATGCCCGCACCATGTCGGGCGTGGCGGTGTAGGGCGCATGGGGCGCAACGGCAGGCACAATCAACGGATGATTGAGCCAATCCTGAATAAATCGGCGGCAATAATCTAAACTATCGTCATAACTGGTCGCATCAGGCGAGGGGAATTTAAGAATTGTTTGCCCCAAAATCGCTCGCATGCCCGCCTTCACCGTGGCCCGCGCCACCTCAGCCTCATTATAATACATGTCGCAAAACGTCGTAACCCCTGAACGTAACATTTCAGCACAGGCCAGCAATGTTCCTGTATAACAAAAATCTTGGTTCACAAATTCCCGTTCTACAGGCATCATGTAGCCATAGAGCCATACATCCAGCCGCAAATCATCGGCCAAACCCCGTAACAAACTCATAGGGGCATGGGTATGGGCGTTAATCAGCCCAGGGCTAATAATACAATTTTGGCAATCAATCACTGTCGTCGCCTCATATTGCCCGTTAAGGTCAGCCGTTGGGCCAACCGCCACAATCGTATTATCTTTAATCGCCACACTGCCCTGAGGATATAGGCGCATTGCCCCATCCATAGTCACAACATAGCCATTCGTTAAAAGAATATCAATTTGTTGTACAGACATTAAAAAATCCTTTACATGGGAGTCATAAAACTTGCTTTGTGTACACAAAGCAAGCTTTGTGACTCCAAATTTCAACCGTTCTCAGTCTAGCTTACAAAATGAGCCAGAGACATTTGCTGCCCTGGCTCATTCATCTAATTATTCGTTATTACACATCTGAGGTTAATACTTCCAATCATCACTTTCTTCATCTTCATCATCATCAAACAACTCATCGTCCTCGTCATCATCCCAGCCTAAATCGTCCTCATCTTCATCATCAAACAACTCATCGTCCTCATCTTCGTCCCACGCATCTTCTTCTTCCACTTCTTCCACTTCTTCTGGCAGTTCATCCATGAGTTCATATGTCAAACAACCCTCAATCGGGTCATAGACAATTTCCTCAGACGTACAAACTTTATTTTCCCAAAAGATACAATCTTTCGCCCGACAGATAATTTTTGTTGCCATAGTTTACCTCAACAAGGTTGGTTTTTAGTTTTTAGGGGTTGTGTTTCTGACAAAGGCTTATTTGCTAGGTGCTTTAGCCAATTCTCGGTCAATCACTTGCTTCATGGTTTCATAAGGTTGGTTGCCTTCAATTTTCTGACCATTGATGAAAAATGTTGGCGTGGAGGTTACACCTTGACGGGAAGCCGCCATGCGAGCAGTTTCTAGTTTATTAACATAAGTGCCAGCCGACAAACAAGCCTCAATTTTAGCAGGGTCTAACCCATCCACTTTACCTGCTAAAGCAAGCAAACCTGCTTGACCACTGCGAGCCTGCTCCACATTTTGGTAAATAACTTCGCGATATTCAAAGAATTTTTGTTGCTCCACCGCACACCAATTGGCCTCCGTGGCCTTACCAATATCAGGGCTGCCCAAATAAAAGGGGTGAACCACATATTTCACTTTGCCTGTATCGATGTAATCTTTCTTGATAGAAGGGAAAGTATTCAGTTTATAGGCTTGACAATGGGAACAGCCATAATCGGAAAAATCCACCATCGTGACCGGGGCGTTAGGGTCGCCTTGCACCGGAAATTCACCGTCATCTACCTTAGCTGAAGTTCCTGTAGCTGAACCAGAGCTATTAGACATAAAAATTAGTCCGCCCAAAATAACAATCGCCAATACTACGCCGATACCAATTAAAGTGGCGGGGGAAATAACTGGTTTGGCCTCATGATGGGGCCGCGTACTTACTCTTGATTTACTCAATGTCTCATACCTCGTTTTAATCGCTTGCACTTAAAGGTTAACAATTATGATTTTATAGGACTTACGCAAAAATCGCGGAGTTAGCACGCCCTCGTGCTAACAGTGACACACGAGGGCGTGTGTCACTCCTCAAAATAAACGGTTTAGGTTTGAATAGCATACAAAAAGTTCTTAAAAACTGCCTGAGAATAGGTCTATTAATTGCGGGCAATTTCAGCCTAGCATTATACGCCATTCCCCTAGAATCTCAAATCTGCATGTTACACAGGAGTGAAACAGCTTTAGCAAAAAAAATCTCACCCCCGTCTCTTCCCTCAATCCAACAGCCACACCTGCACCATTGAGCCAGGCGGCAAATAAGTGACGGTTTCTGGCACCACCACCAAGCCATTTGCCCACACCAACGAAGTTAAAATAGCCGAGCCTTGTACCCTCACACTACTGCTGCGCGTGGTCACATGGTAGCCATTAGCCTCCTGCCACACCGAGGCACGCATGTAATGACGGCGACCACTATTCGTAATCTCTTCATCTAATTGCGCCCAAACCATCGGCTTATCCCAGTTTAGCAGGCCACGCAATTTAAGAATGGCGGGGCGGACAAAAATTTCAAAGGCGACCATGGCCGCGACGGGATTGCCAGGCAAGCCAATCAAAGGGACAGTTCCTTGTAATAAACCAAAAGCCAGGGGCTTGCCTGGTTTAATCGCCACCTGCCAAAATTGCATCTCGCCCTCAGCCGCTAAAACGTCTTTCACCACATCAAAATCACCCACCGACACCCCCGCCGAGGTTAAAAATAAATCGACTTGTTGCGCCAACCCCGCCCGAATTTTAGCCGTTAAATCTGCCACCGTATCACGGGCAATGCCCAACATGAGGGGTTCGCCCCCATATTTTTGCACCAACGCCGCCTGAGTATATTCATTAGAATTACGAATTTTACCAGGGGCGATAGCCTCGGTTAAATCCACCAATTCATCCCCCGTCGCTAAAATTGCCACGCGCGGGCGGCGATAAACCGTAACGTTAGCCTGACCAATCGCCGCTAACACGCCAATATCTTGTGGGCGCAATTCATGCCCCGCCGCTAAAATGACCTGCCCCGCTTGAATATCCTCGCCCGCCAAACGCACATTATCCCCCGCCGACACTGCCTGATAGAGCCAAACTTCATCGGTTGCCGCGTCAGGTGTAGGAATATATTCGCTGGTGTCCTCAAAGCGAATGACCGCATCCGCGCCCATTGGCATGGGCGCGCCCGTCATAATGCGCGCCGCCGTGCCAGGTCGAATGGTTTGAGTGGGCGCGACCCCGGCGGGGATATTGGCAATAATTTTTAGCCTGAGGGGGTGACTGGTTTGGCTGTCCGCCGCTATAATGGCGTAACCATCCATCGCAGAATTAGCAAAAGAGGGAACATTGACCGTAGAGATAACGGTTTCAGCCAATACCCGATGGAGGCATTGGCTGAGGGGAAGCGTTTCAAGGCTGACGGCCTGAATAGATTGTAAGATTGTATTGAGAGCCGTGTCTACGGAAATCATGAATAATGAGAAATAAGAAGTGAGAAGTGAGAAAAAACCTTCTCATTTCTCACTTCTCATTTGTTTACCTTACGTCCATGCGGCTATAACTCCAATCAGGGCCGACAGGAGCGTTAGAAATAATTTCGGTTTGGCCTGAGCCGTCGCGATACATCTTCCAAATGCTCCAATAACCACCTCTAGCACTGCGGAAAATGAGTTGACCATTAGGCATAAAGACAGGTAGTGTATCTGGTCCTGCCGCATCCGTCAAGCGGTGCAGGTTCGTGCCGTCAGGGTTCATCGCGTAGAGGTCAACATTGCCGCCGTCATCGCGGCTAAAAACCACCGTTTGTCCATCAGGCGACCACGTCGGGAAGGAGTCAGAACCGCCATTGGTAATCAATAGATGGCCGCTATCATTACGGTTAGAAATCCAAATGCCGGTGGTGCCATTGCGCCCAGAACGATAGACTAACCGTTGACTGTCAGGCGACCAATCGCCCTGCTCACCCAACAACTCAAAACGGGTGGTGTCTTGGGGATTGGTGGCGATAATGTAAATCCGATAGGTGTCTACCACCCAGGCATCAAAGGCCACCATTTGCCCATCAGATGACACATTCGCCCAGCGCGCCGAGCCACGCTTCCACGAAATATCCTGAAATAATTTAGCTCGCGTTGGGTCAGGCAAAGCCGAAGCATTGGTCAAGGCCACCAAGCCATTACTAATCCCATCAAAAAGCACTTCTTGCCTATCTTTCAGAATTTGACGGTCAATACCCTCTTCCCCAAAAAAGAAAATTTGCTGTCCATCATCAGACCATGACGGCCCCGCCGCTCGATTGAGGATAAATTTCTCATTCTGACCATTTGTATCCGCTACATACATGTTGTGTTGACCGCCATCCCATTTCGTGAAGGTCAATTGATAAACTTGATTTGAGGGGGCGGTGGGCAAAATGATGGCGGTTGGCGTAGGCAATATAGTTACGGCAGCGGTGGCTGGGGTCGCGCGGGGTGTTACGGTTACTTGCACCAAGTTACTCGCCGTCGCGGTGACAGTTGGCGTATCAAGCACCTGGCCGATGGTAAAGGTGCCAGAAATAAGCATTTTACGGTCAACATATAACTCTAATCGCCAATAGCCAGAGGGCAATGGATTGCCGCCTGCGTCAATAAAATAATCAAATCGCCCCTTCTCTTGGCCTGACCAGGCCGCAGAATTGCGTAATATTTCTTCATCATTGTGATACCAAACCCGTTCCCATTTGGCTTGCGTAGACATGCCCTCATAATCAAAAATGGCATGAATTTCAGTGATGGCCGCGCTAAAAGTCAGCCCTGAGTTAATGGGGGTGTAATCATCTTCGGTGGCATCTAGGGCAAAAATCAACTGACTAAATTGAGATTTGTTACTCTTCATGACTGTTGTTGGCGTAAGGGTGGCGGTTGGTAACTCGGTGGGGGGCGCGGTAGTGAGCGTGGGCGATACAATAGGCGTGGTGACTATAGGAGTTACAACGGTAGGTGTTAGGTTGGTGGGCATGGCGGTGGGAGTTAATTGCGCGGCGATAGTCGCCAAAACGGTTTGCGCCTGCCCTTGCATGAAATAAAAGCCACTGCCCATGAGCAAACTGGCACAAAATAAAATACCACAACAAAAACTAATTAAGACTAAAATGATGGTACGGGTACGAGATGAGTTTGAATTTTGGGTTGATTCGGCGGCAGAAGGCATAGCAGGTTCATTAAAAATGTGACAGCTAAAGTTAAGGTTTCAACCCAAAAACGGACGGGGTTTTAAACTTTAATGGTTACATTTTTGAAGATAAGTTCACATAAAATTCAATGAAGCTAAAGATGATTATTTGTTTCAAAGTGATAAAGCTACTCTATTTTACCAAAATTAGGCGTAAAACCTTCAATTATTTTAGCTATGAGATGACTTCGGGTCATGAGATGACTTTGCCATTTTGTGATTATAATTCTGTTAGATACTGTGTTGCCATGAACAGACAGGAATGTCTGTTCTACCGTAGGTCAGACATTCCTGTCTGACTTTTTGGGGCTTTAAATAACATACAAGGACTTACGCAAAAGCTAAGTCTACCCCCCCTTAATCCCCCCGACATCGCAGGGAGATTTTGCGCCCTCTCTTACGTAGGAGAGGGTTGGGGTGAGGTGTTTGCGTAAGTCCTATATCTAAGCAATAATATAGCTGTTAAGGGCTATTTAGTTTATGCCTCATTAGCTTTATAATGGAGGTAGGAGGATTTACTACCATGAAACAGATACAATCAATATTATTTAATCATTCCCCTTTAACCTTCAGGTTGGCCTTGACCCTAGCCCTTTTCGGCCTATTATGGCAGCCCTTTACCGCCAGAGCCACTAATATTACGGTGACGGCAGGTTTAGCCAACACCATCGCCAATGATGGGGCATGTAGCTTACAAGAAGCCATTATCGCGGCGAATACGAACACGGCTTCGGGTTTGGTGGCGGGGGAATGTCCGGCGGGCAATGTGGGCGTGGATGTGATTACCTTGCCTGCGGGAACATATACCCTCACGGGAACATTAAGCATTAACGCGGGCAGCGTGACTATCAATGGCGCGGCCACGGCTAGCACCCTCATTAACGGCGCAGCAACTTATCAAGTGCTTAATATTACGACGGGTGGCACGGTCATGGTCACCAATCTGACCATTCAAAATGGCAAGGTGAGTAGTGGTAATGGCGCAGGAATTTTTAATAATAATAGCTTTTTGACCTTGCAAAGTATTAACCTAACCAGTAACCAAGTCATTACGGGCAATGGCGGCGGGTTGTATAACGCGAGTGGCGTGGTTTCCGTTATCAGTAGTACGATTTCTAGCAACTCAGCCATGACCACGGGGGGGTATGATGGCGGTGGGCTGTATAATGCCAATGGCACATTAACAATTAGTGCGACTACCTTAACCAGTAATAGTGCGAGTGGCGACGGCGGCGCGATTTATAACAACAACGGCACCATAATATTAAATAATAGTACGGTGGATAAAAACTCCGCCCAAGATAATGGCGGCGGGATTGCCATGAATGGGACAACCTTAAGTTTGAATAGCAGCACTATTATTCTTAATACCGCGAATGCTGACCTTAATACATCGGGTGATGGGGGCGGGGTGCATGTGGCAGGCGGGACGGCGAATGTACGAAATAGCCTGATTATTGGTAATAAAGATTTAGGTGGCACGAATAATTACCCCGATTTTTCGGGTGCGGCGATGAGTAATCAGGGCAATTTATTAACCGACTCAACGGGCGCGAGTGGTTTTATCGCCAGTGAAGTTACGGCTGTTGCTTTAACCGTCATTGTTAATACCACGTCATCGGGTATACCAGCGGTTTATGCGCTGACGGCCACTAGCCCCGCCATTGACCATGGGGCGAGTGATTCTACGAGTTGCCCCACGCCTGATGAGCGCGGATGAGCGCGGCCAGGCGCGTCCGCAAGGGCCGACTTGTGATAGTGGGGCGTATGAGGTGCCGCAAGCGTTTGACCTGAGTATTACTAAAAGTGTCATCTCTGTTCCCGCCGCGCCGATTGTGCCAGGGCAAACGATTACCTATGCCATTGTTTTTCGTAATAATGGCCCTTACACGGCTACGGGAGTGGCTATCACCGATACACTCCCCGCCGAAATTGACCCGACAACCGTCAGTATTAGCAACAGTGGCGCGATGGTCACCTCAACCCTGGGGCCACCTTCCTCTCTATTGGCCTGGCAGGTGCAAAATCTAAGTTCAGGCCAAAATGGGACGCTGAATGTATCGGGAGTGGTTACGGGAAATATCGCCGCTACCTTAACCAATACCGTTACTATTACGGGCGCGAATGGCGAGACAATCCCGACCAGTAATGTGGCAACGAATACGATTGCCATGACTCTACCGTTAGTTTCATTAAGCAGTGCTACGTATAATACCACTGAGGGGGCGGGCGTGCTTAGTGTGACGGTTAATCTCAACCGCACGCCGCA
>JAIFLK010000389.1 GCA_020049115.1 Chloroflexota bacterium
CAATGGGGGCAAGCACAAGGCATTGCCCCTACGAAAATCATTAAATCGGTATAATGTCTATTAACTTGAGTTCAAGATTGACGCGGCACGAAGCTAAAGCTAAATAGAGATTTATCATGCAAACAGTATTACACGTTCAAAAATTAGAGGAATTATTATGGGGTTCTGTTTCGCCTTAGCCCCAAACTCAACTTAATCGCCATTTCATTTTTAGCAGGTAAACTATTATGACAGATAAGAGGAGATTTTTAAAATGAATACAATCATCAAAGTGCTGACTTTGGTCATCACCATTTTAGTTTTAATGAGTTTAGCCTTTGGCGCAGGCATCGCGTTGGGCGGGTCGGGGCTGTTGTTTGAGTCAGGGGTGGTGCAGGCGGCTGACCAACCCGTTGAGTTTGGCGTGTTTTGGCAAGCGTGGGGCATTGTGCAAAAGAACTTTATTGATAAACCCGCTCTTGATGCCACCAAAATGACCTACGGAGCTATTCGTGGGATGTTATTAGCCCTGGGCGACGAAGGGCATACCACCTTCATGACCCCCGAAGAGTTGGAGCGTCAACGGACGGAAATATCGGGTAGTTTTTTTGGCATTGGGGCGCGCCTTGATATGAAGGACGGTTTTCCCATGATTGTTGCGCCGTTTGATGGCTCGCCTGCTGCGAAGGCGGGGGTTAAGGCAGGCGATTTGATAATGCAAGTGAATGGCGAAGATGTTACGTCATGGTCACTCAATGAGGTCGTTGACCATATTCGGGGCGAGAAAGGGACGACGGTCATTTTAACCTTGTTTCGGCCTGATGAAAATAAAAGCCTCGAAATTTCGATTATTCGAGATGAAATTAAAGTTCCTACGGTGACTTGGGCCATGTTACCTGGCACCAAAGTTGCCATGATTCGGCTAAGTCAATTCAGTGCTAACGCCACCGAAGAGATGATGAAAGCCATTACGGAGGCGAAAACGGCGGGGGCAACCTCTTTGGTAGTGGATTTACGCAGTAACCCAGGCGGTTTGTTAGAACAAGCGGTGGATGTGACCAGCCAATTCCTTAAAGATGGCAATGTATTACAACAAGAGAATGCCGATGCCAGCCGCACCCCCTATCCCGTTAAAGCGGGTGGTTTAGCCACCGACATTCCGATGGTGGTGTTGATTAATCGCGGGTCAGCCAGTTCTTCGGAGATTTTTGCGGGGGCGATTCAAGACCATAAACGGGGCAAACTCGTGGGCGAGAAAACCTTTGGCACAGGAACGGTGTTAGAGCCTTTCATGTTAAGTGATGGCTCAGGCATCATGCTAGGCACGAGTCAATGGCTCACTTCGGATGGCCGCTTGATTCGCAAAAAGGGCATTGAACCCGATGAAAAAGTAGAGCTACCGATTGGCACGGCCTTTATTTACCCTGAGTTAGTGAAAGATTTAACAGTAGATAAATTAATTAAGAGTGAAGATAAGCAGCTATTAAAAGCCCTAGAGTTATTAGGCGTAACACCTAGTAACTAAATAACTCTTCACTTCACCTGACCCAAAGCACAGTCTAATTAATTGGCTGTGCTTTGTGGCTTAAGGAAGTTGCAAGATAACCAGTAGGAGTCCGCAAAGGATTGCAGACTCCTACGCCAAAAGTGCCATTTTTATTGGGTACGACGCTATAAAGACTGCATACGCGATAATAAAGGCAGTTAGTTGTTTAGGCGTATTAGGTTGTGTATAATATAAGGCTTGTAAAAACAGCCCTACAGGAGATATAACTAGTCGTTATGCGAAAGTTACAGATACTAGCCTTAGTTATTTTAGGCTTCAATTTTTTATCATTGGGTTGTGGCCTAGCCAAACCCCTCATAGACCGTTTACCCAAAGAGGCGTTAGCCAGTTTAGGTGAAGGTGAGCCAACCGCCACCCGTCCCCGTCCCACGCCACGCCCCACTTTTACCGTAACGCCAACCCCCACCGATACGGCCACCCCTACGCCAACCTTTACCCCCACCCCCACCTTCACCGCCACCCCCACCGAAACGAATACCCCTGAACCAACCGCCACGGCCACCGAAACCCCCACCGCTGGGCCAACCGATACACCCGTTCCAACGGATACGCCCATCCCCCCCACCCGCGCCCCGCAACGCGCGCCCACTGAAACGCCAACGGCTTCCCCCCCTACGGCTACGCCTCTGCCCAATTGGGATTTCAAATTGAAAGAGCAAGCTGACCGTACATGGCAAAAAACAACCAATACCTCTATTGCTAATATTGCCTTAATTTCTGACTCCAGTGGTACTCCCCTCGGTGGTTTTTATGTCATGGGGATACATAGCTCAGGTAAAACTTATAAAAGTGCCGCTTCCAGTTGGAGTTATGATGTGGCGAATGCCTTAAGTGGTTATGTTAAACAAGGTAATGTCAAAGTTGAGCTAGGGCCATATATAGATGGCTCATGGCAAATTTATGTGGTGGATGGGGGTGGCACGCAACTCTCTGATAAAATTACCTTAAGTTATTCCTCTGACCCGCAAAGTTGGGCGTGGGATTTTATTTGGTGGGCTAAGTAGTATGTTCAGGCGATCTTTAGGCAATCGTAAACCATTACTCTTTATGCTCCTTTTTTTAGTGACCCTGAGTTTAAATTTAGCTTGTTCAGTCGGTTCATTAATTGTCCAAGTGCCAACTACACCGACCCTGGCCCCTATCAAAACGCAACAAGCTACCTACACCGCCACGCCCCCCTGGACACCAACCTTTACCCCCAGTGCGACCCCAACTCCCACGAACACCGCCACCCCAACCGCCACCCATACCCCAACAACAACGCCAACGGCTACCCCACTACCTACGGATACGCCCGTAACGAATAAACAAGCCGATAAGCCCGCCAAAGCCGCTGCGCCTGCCCCCACTGCCGCCCCCACAGATACGCCTGCACCTACAGCACCGACGGCAACCGCGACACCCGCTTATCCTTTTAATGTTGTTTTTTCCGTGCATGATACTGGGTCGCCAGGCGAAACTCGGCTGACCGCTTGGATTCGGATTGATTATGAACCAGGTTTCTTCAAAACGTTATCAGGCTTTCAGATGAAAATTATCGCCCCTGATGGCAAAGAGTATCTCAGTGAAATGTCGGGTCCAGGCACCGCCGATAGCACTATGCAAGGCACGGGTGATAATCATCCCATGAATACTAAAGCTGAAATCCATCCCTACACGGGCGGAGCTTACAAAGTATGGTTAGTCGAAAACGGGACGCAAGTTTCGCCGATGGTGGACATTAATTTAAGCAATGGTCCATTACAATATATTCATTTTGATTTCTTTAAGCACGGCCAAAAATAAGGGTACTTCATAAGGACTTACGCAAACACCTCACCCCAACCCTCTCCTACGTAGGAGAGGGCGCAAAATCTCCCTCCGATGTCGGGGGGATTAAGAGGGGTAGACAGCGCAATTGCGTAAGTCCTATTGATAAGGAGTCGCAAAGTTTGCTTTGCGCCACAAAGCAAACTCTATGACTCCCAGGTTTATAGTCTAGGAAAAACCCCATGAAAAAACAGCGGTCAAAAATTTTATTGATGTTACCCATGCTCTTAGCCTTGTTTTCGCTGGGCTGTGGTTTATCAAGTGTATTAAATCGAAATAATAGTGCAGTGCAAATTGCCCCGACTCGTACCCCTCTCCCCACCTTCACGCCCACGCCACCAGGAGCAGGGTTTATTACTATTGCGACCTTAGCCACCGCCACCAATGTCGCTAATAATACGACGGCAGCCTCCTCCCCCGCAATTGAAGCACAACCCGTCTCTAATGATAATTCAACCGAAGCCGCTACCCCTACCGCCACGTTAGTAGTACCACCAACCTCAGCTATCCCAACGGATACGCCGACTCCAAGTGGGCCAATGGTCACCATTGAGCAAAATATGAATGTGCGTGGCGGGCCAGGCACAAACTATCCCGTCGTTGGTTCAGCCGAACCAGGGCAAGCCTCCCCTATAACGGGACGTAATGATGATAGCTCCTGGGTGCAAGTGGAATACCCCTCCAAAGATGGGAAAGGCTGGGTTTATACACGGCTGGTTAAAATTGCGGGCGATGTAAATAGCCTCCCCGTTGCGGCAGCCTCCATGGCTCCCATGCCGATGCCAACCGCCCCCTCGGCCCCGCCCACCAAACAGGCCGAGGCCGCCCCTGCTGAACCAGAAAAGAAATTTCAATTTACCCCTACGGGTTGGTTTGCTTCACCCAACGGGGGTATTGTTCACTTCAAAGGGCGCATTAAAGATGAAGGGGGCAATTTAGTCAATGGTTATAGCGTCTTGTTAGATAACTGGAGTTGGAAAGTGCTATCACACCCTGCTGGGGCTAGCCATTGGTATCCTGAAAAAGGGCCTGGCGAATGGGATGTGGTCATGCCCGACATGAACAGTGGGCAAGGTTGGTGGTGGTTAAGTGTGGTGCGCCATAATTGTGATTTTATGGCTGGTTTTGACTCCCAATGTACCAACTACACCCAATTATCTGACGAAGTTAAAATTGAAGTTCACAGCCCCGAAGAATCAATCATTAACGCCGATTGGATTTGTCATTGGGATTGTGATAAAGGAATATACAAAAATAGCTGGACGAAAACCGATGGCTATGGAAAATAAGTAAGTCCCATCGCGCGGATAGGCAGGATAAACCGATAAAATCATAAAATCCTGTTAATCCGCGCGATTCATTTTAAAAATAAATAGGACTTACGCAAAAATCGCGGAGTTAGCACGCCCTCGTGCTAACAGTGACACACGAGGGCGTGTGTCACTCCTCAAAATGAACGGTCGAGGGCGTGTGTCACTCCTCAAAATGAACGGTTTTGCGTAAGTCCTAATAAATAACTTTACAGGGGTGCTATATTGTCAAACAAACAATTATTTATGGTTATTACCATTTCTAGTATTGCCTTAGTTATCTGCCTCGCAATTATCATTGGGGGTTGGTGGCTCTTTTATCGCATCGAAACCCCGACGGACTATTTAAACTCGCTGAACACCCCCACACCCCCCATAGTCACCGTTGCCCCCCCGCCTGCGTCCACCGCCATAGCGACTCCGCCACCCACTACGCCCCTGCCGCCTGCCGCCAACCTCGCCGAAACAGCCTTATTACAAGCTATTTTGCCTATTCGCGACCAACGCCTCCTCGCCATGCGGCTCAAATATCATGGGCAAGAGGTCCCTGAAGTGGTCAATCAAAGCGCGCCCCTATACGAATTGGGCAGTCAGGCCACTTTTTGGGTGACGGATAATTTCGAGAACCCGCCGCGCCAATTTCAAACGCAAGCAAAATTAAAGTATATTACTTCCCATGCCTATTGGTGGGTTGAAGATGGTTTTAATACGAATCCTGACGATTTACAACGGTCAGCCGAGCGATTTGAGCGCGAAACCTACCTCACTAATCGCGCTTTTTTTGGTAGTGAGTGGTCGCCAGGGATTGATGGGGATGTCCATGCCTATATTTTAATGGGCAACATTCCTGGCGTGGCGGGATATTACGCGGCTGCCAATTCTTATTCTAAAATGGCCGAGCTTTATAGCAATGAACATGAAATGTTCTTTATCAACCTTAATGCTATTCAACCAGGCAATAGCAATTTTGATGCTGTTTTAGCCCATGAATTTCAACACATGATTCACTGGAATCAAGACCGTAATGAGGATACTTGGGTCAATGAGGGGCTAAGTGAATTGGCCGCGTTCATCAATGGTTACGGCCCTAGCAGCTACATGGGGCCATTTTTAGCGCAGCCTAACCTCCAGCTAAACAATTGGGAGGCCAATGTTGCCAGTCATTACGGGGCGAGTTTTCTCTTCATGGCCTATTTCCTCGAACATTACGGCGAGGATACCATGAAAGCGGTGGTCGCTGACCCGCATAATGGGGTGGCGGGATTTAATGCAGTCTTAATAGAGCGCGGCCAAGCTGACCGCTTTGATGATATATTTGGTAATTTTGTCATCGCCAACTATCTGCAAAACCCCCAAATCAATCAGGGCAAGTGGGGCTACACCAGTTTATCGCCCAACGCCGTCACCGTTCACC
Source organism: Chloroflexota bacterium (assembly GCA_020049115.1). Classification (GTDB taxonomy): domain Bacteria; phylum Chloroflexota; class Anaerolineae; order 4572-78; family J111; genus JAIFLK01. Next base: position 6,080 of record JAIFLK010000389.1, read on the forward strand.
AAACTCATCAAACCTTCCCCGTAGAGCAAGCCGCGCAAGTCCACCAATATGGTAGCAATTATATTGAATTATTTCACAATAAACCCCTCACGATTCAATTTAGCGGCGCGCCCACCGTTTCAGTTATTAACAATCAAGCCCATAGCGGTCAATATCAATGGTATAGCCATCGTGGCGATGACACGAATACTCGCCTGACTCATGCGTTTGATTTAAGTGGCGTGACCGCCGCGACCTTAAATTATGCTATTTGGTATGATATTGAGGCCGATTGGGATTATGGCTACGTGGAAGCCTCAACCGATGAAGGCAAAACTTGGACGGTGCTGACGGCCACCCATAGCAGCACAACTAACCCTAGCGGCAATGCGTATGGCGCGGGCTATACGGGTTCATCAAATGGTTGGCAGGCAGAAAGTATCAATTTATCACACTATGCAGGGCAAAAAATCATGGTGCGCTTTGAATATGTGACCGATGACGCGGTTAATCAATCAGGTTGGGCGATAGATGATGTCACCATTCCTGAAATTGGCTTTAGTGATGACATGGAACAGGGCGATAATACATGGCAAGCAGAGGGCTTTGTTCGCATTACGAATAGCTTACCCCAACATTTTAAGGTGCAAGTCATCGAAATCGGCACGGAGACTACCGTCCATGCCCTAACGTTAGATGAACAAAATCAAGGTCAATATACGATTGCAGGCCTGGGCAGCACGGTTAAAGAAGCCGTTCTAGTTATCAGTGGCCTAACTCCCGTGACCAGCGAGTCAGCGAGTTATCGGTATCAAATCAGTCAGTAGGAGTTGGGGTTGAAAACGTTCAAATGTTACACCTGTGGTCAATTACTTTTTTTTGATAATGTCAGTTGCGTCAAATGTGGCGCGACGCTAGGTTATCTGCCTGATGCGGGAACGTTGGAGGCCATTAAAGAGATAAAGCCCAAACAATGGCAAACCCTCGCGCCCCATCTCAAAGGTCGGCTCTATCGCCTATGCGAAAATTATCAAATCGCCCAAGTGTGTAATTGGCTGGTGCCACTGGATGAAAAGCAAAATTTCTGCCTCTCATGTCGCCTCAATCAAACCATCCCCAATAATCAACTGGTTTGGCGCACTTTAGAACACGCCAAACGGCAATTAATCTACAGCATTTTAACGTTGGGCTTGCCCCTTAGTAATAAAAAGGAACAACCATTACGAGGGTTGGCCTTTGCCTTTTTGGAATCTACCGCGAATAACCCCGTTTTGACAGGACATCAATCTGGCTTAATTACCATTAACATTGCCGAGGTGGACGATGTGAAACGGGAATGGATGCGGCAACAACTCCATGAGCCGTATCGCACCTTGTTAGGCCATTTTCGGCATGAAATTGGTCATTATTATTGGTGGGGGCTGGTTAGCTACACGCAATGGCTCACCCCGTTTCGGCAGCTTTTTGGCGATGAACGTAAGTTACCGTATCATGATGCCTTAAAAGAGCATTATCAAGAGTCAGGCCAAGCCAGGTGGCAACAGGAGTTCATTAGTCACTATGCCAGCGTTCACCCGTTAGAAGATTGGGCCGAGACGTGGGCGCATTATCTGCATATTATCGACACGCTAGAAATGGCGCAGAGTTTTGACCTCACCATCAACATCCCGCCAAGCAATCACCACCCTTTGCCTAATCTTACGGTCATGCGGCAACAGCCCTTTGAGCAAACGCTGCTCAGTTGGCTGCCGTTAACCTTTGCCCTCAACAGCCTCAACCGCACCATGGGCTTACAAGATATGTACCCCTTTATTTTGCCACCCAAAGTGATTGAAAAATTGAGCTTCATTCATCAAGTGGTGCAACACCCCGTGGTCCCCCCCTTATTGTTAGACGCTAACCGCGCCTAAGCGCGACGGCTCTGCAAACCGCTGGCAGTAAATGACGGGGAAGTAAGAAGTAAATTTTAGCCACCTGTAAATAATTGGGGGATTTGGCATAGGAGTCCGCAATTCTTTGCGGGCTGTCCGTAAATGATTACGGACTCCTTCAAGTTATCCCCTAAAAATTTACAGGTGGAATTTTAGTTTATTAATTTATTCAATGAGTAATACTCATAAAGGAAAAAACAACAATGACATTTAATATCCAAAGCATTATTGAACAAATGACGTTAGAAGAAAAGGCAGCCTTATGTACGGGGGCTGGCCCCTGGGCAACCACACCGATAGAACGGCTAGGCGTGCCTGAATTGGTGGTGGCGGATGGGCCACATGGAGTGCGCCGCTTGGCAGATGTTAACACGATGGGCGCGCAAAGCCTGCCCGCGACCTGTTTTCCTACGGCCTCAGCGCAAGCCGCCACCTGGAATGTGGCCTTAATCAAAGAGATGGGGCAAGCTCTAGGGGCAGAAACCCGCGCCCTGAATGTGGGGGTCTTGCTCGGCCCTGGCAACAATATGAAACGCACTCCGTTATGTGGGCGTAATTTTGAATATTACGCGGAAGACCCTTACCTGTCGGGTGAAATGGTCACAAATTTCATTCAAGGTGTGCAAAGCCAGGGAGTCGGCACTTCGCTCAAACATTACGCGGCCAATAACCAAGAGTTTCAACGATTTAGCATTAATGCTGAAGTTGACGAGCGCGCCTTACGAGAAATTTATCTGCCCGCCTTTGAGAGTGCCGTTAAACGCGCCCAACCCTGGACGGTGATGTGCGCGTATAATAAATTGAATGGCGTGCATTGCTCCGAAAATTATGAATTGTTAGTTAAAATATTGAAAGAAGAATGGGGCTTTGAAGGCTTCGTGGTTTCTGATTGGGGCGCGGTGCATGACCGCGCGGCCTCGCTCCAAGCGGGCTTGGATTTGGAGATGCCTGGCCCCAAAGCGCGCCGCGTGCAAGCAGTGGTAGATGCGGTGCAAATGGGTGACTTAGATGAAGCAACCCTGAATGAGTCGGTGCGCCGTATTTTAACGGTGGTCTTTAAGGCGGCGGAAACCCCTCAAGGCGGCGAGTTTGCGGTCGAGGCTCATCATGCCGTGGCCCGTAAGGTAGCTGCCGAAGGCATGGTATTACTTAAAAATAACGGGATATTACCCCTAGCGCAACCCCAAAGCCTAGCCGTGATTGGTCGTTCCGCCAAAGAGCCACGCTTCCAGGGCGGCGGCAGTTCATTCGTAAACGCCACACAAGTCGATATTCCTTTTGACCTGGTGCAAGCGGCAGCGAGTGGGGCAACCTTAAGCTATGCTGTGGGTTATCCCGCTGACCTGAGTTTTGAACTGCCCTTGATTATGGAGGCAGTGTCAGTGGCGCAAGCAGCAGAGGTGGCCTTACTCTTTGTAGCGTTGCCAAGCTCAATTGAGTCGGAAGGCTATGACCGCCCCAACCTTGACCTGACTCCGCAACAGGTGGCCTTGATTAAAGCGGTCACGGCGGCGCAACCTAAAACGGTGGTCATTGTGAGCAGTAGCGCAGCGGTGGCGATGCAGGAATGGCTTGACGGCCCAGCCGCCATCCTTGAAACGTGGTTCATGGGGCAAGCAGGTGGCGGCGCAATTGCCGATATTCTCTTCGGCCATGTCAACCCTTCGGGTAAATTGGCGGAGACGTTCCCCTTGAAATTAAGCGATACCCCCGCCCACCTCTTCGGCCATGTCAACCCTTCGGGTAAATTGGCGGAGACGTTCCCCTTGAAATTAAGCGATACCCCCGCCCACCTTAATTTCCCTGGTGAGCAAGGGGTGGTGCGTTATGGCGAAGGGTTATTTATTGGTTATCGTTATTACGATGCGAAAGAAGTACCGGTGCTGTTCCCCTTTGGTTATGGCTTAAGCTATACGACATTTAATTACGATAATTTACATACTTCCGCCACCACCTTCAAAGATGTAGACGGCCTGACCGTTTCAGTGGATGTGACCAATACGGGCGCAAGGGCAGGTCAGGAAATTGTCCAATTGTACGTCCATGACCATGAGTCTACGTTGGTGCGGCCTCAAAAGGAATTGAAGGGCTTTGCTAAAGTGGCCTTACAGCCTGGCGAAACGAAAACCGTCACTTTTTCGTTAGATAGCCGCGCCTTTGCCTATTATCACCCAGGACATAAACAATGGGTGACGGAAGAGGGGCAATTTGATATATTGATAGCGGCCTCCGCCACCGATATTCGTTGTTCACAAACCGTTACTTTGCAATCGACGCAAGATTTACCCAGTTTATTAGACCACGAATCGACCATACGCGAGTGGCTAACAGACCGACGCGGCAAGGTGGTGTTTGAACCCATGTTCCAAAAAATCATCGCTCAAATGGGCGGCGCAATGGGCGGCGAGGAGGCGGAAAATGCCATTGGGATGGACATGGTCGGCTTTATGATGGATTTACCTTTGTTAAGCGCGCTCCATTTCCAAGAGAGTCAATTACCCGTTGCCCCTGAAACTATCGTGGACGATTTATTACGGCAAGTGCGATAGTTTCAGACAAGGGACGCGGCTGGACGCGGATTTTTCTTTTTGTTTCAAAAATCCGCGTCCAGCCGCGTCCTCTTCTTTGC
>JAIFLK010000015.1 GCA_020049115.1 Chloroflexota bacterium
GATTTCGTTGAGCCGTTAATTCTTGATGAGTTAAAAAAAGTTCACCTTGAGGGTCATAAATTTGTAATTCTAACCCCTTTAGCTCAAATCGTACCCCCAAACGCGGACTTACCCATCCCGTCATCTTAGAAATTTCAGTTAACAGTTGGCCTTGCCGTAACCACCCTTGCAAGCGGCCACGGTCAGGGTCATAAACGTAATATTCCTCTACCCCATACGTTTGATAGAACTGAAATTTTTTAGCCATTTCAGCTTTGGTATTCCCTGGCGAGAGAATTTCAAAGACCACTTGGGGGACAATATTATTTTCTTTCCATTGCATATAGGAGCCGCGGTCACCTTTAGGGCGACCAAAAACCACCATCGCATCGGGGGCTTGCCGTAAAGTATTATTACCTTCCTGTGGATACCATAACAAATCTCCCGCCACAAATATATCAGGGTTAGGCAAAAGAGTTTCTAAACCTTCTTTAATTGTAACAATATAACGAAATTGTTTGGTATTATCAGACATAGGTTTACCGTCACTATCGGGGTAATGAAGGGGAGGCATTACCACCGTTGGTTTGGTTTGGAGTTGCGGTAACGTTAAGGTAGTCATCGTGGCCTCCTGCTAGAGATAGACCTCACAGGTTTTTAAAACCTGTGAGGTCTGGAAGAATTACAAAAACTTAGGCAATGGTAATACTGTTATCCAAATAGACATCTTGGATAGTATTAAGCAATTTTACACCCTCGGCCATGGGGCGTTGGAAGGCTTTGCGGCCTGAAATCAAGCCCATGCCACCGCCGCGTTTATTGACCACCGCCGTAAATGCCGCTTCCGCAAAGTCATTTGACCCCGAAGCCCCACCTGAATTGATGAGACCCACGCGCCCCATATATTGATTGGCGACTTGCCAGCGCACCAAATCAATCGGGTGGTCAGTGGTTAATTTACTGTAAACATCTTTATGGGTTTTGCCCAATTTAGGAATAGCGTTAAAACCGCCATTGTTCTCAGGCAATTTTTGCTTCACAATATCGGCTTGCAAGGTTGCGCCGAGGTGATTGGCTTGCCCCGTTAAGTCCGCCGCCACATGATAATCTACGCCATCTTTCTTAAAGGAAGAGTTGCGGAGATAGCACCATAAGACCGTTGCCATGCCCAATTCATGGGCGTAGGCGAAGGCTTTGCTCACCTCTTGAATTTGGCGATTGGACTCGGCTGAACCGAAATAAATTGTTGCGCCCACCGCAACTGCGCCCATATCCCAGGCTTGTTTCATACTCCCAAACATAATTTGGTCATATTTTTCGGGATACGTCATCAATTCGTTATGGTTAAATTTGACTAGGAACGGGATTTTATGAGCATATTTGCGGGCAATTGAGCCTAACACCCCAAAGGTTGAGGCGACGGCATTACAACCACCTTCAATGGCTAACTTCACAATATTTTCCGAGTCAAAATAGACGGGGTTGGGCGCAAATGAAGCCGCCGCCGTATGTTCAATCCCTTGGTCAACGGGCAAAATGGACATATAGCCCGTACCGCCTAACCGTCCATGGTCGTACAACGTTTGAAGACTACGTAACACTTGGGGATGACGGTCAGATTGCAACCAAATTTGGTTGACAAAATCTGGCCCTGGTGCATGGATTGACTCTTTAGGAATCCCCTGACACACATGACTCAATAAACTATCTGCTTTTTCACCAAGTAAATCAATAATCTGAGACATCTTAAACCATCCTTTTTCGCCAGCTTGTCAGCTATCAGCCATCAGTTGGTCAGCGTGTAGTTAGCTGACCAACTGACCGACTGAAAGACTGAAAGACTGACTTTGCTAATTTTGGTATACAAAGTTTACCTTGCCTCATTGCAGGGCAAGCCTTGAATGCCAAATTATAACGATTGCTTCATGATTAGTCGCAAAGCCATAGCTTTAACTTCGGCAGGAGCAAATTTTTGTTCCAAAGTCGCTTCCTCAAAAATGCCCTCAAATGCCTCTAGTGAAGCCCGTCGTAAGGCACGGATATAATGTGCCTCTATCGTTTCGGCTAACTCACTTGGGCTAAGGTAGTAGCCCCCTGCTTTACGTCTTTTGTTAACATCTTCAATGTTGTCCAACGCATTTTTAATAGAAATATCCCATGAACGAGTGGTACGTTGTTCAGCCAGTTGTTTTATCAAATGTAATAACAAAATCTCAATAAAGCTACCAATTTTGTTGAGCTTATCTTCACGGCTCATCTCTTCTAACTCGCCAATTAAGTTGAGGGCTTCGGGGTAATGGCCTTGCTCAATATGCTGACGTAACTCTAACAATTCTTCCATGGTTAGTTTGTCAGCTAATCAGCTAGTCAGCTAATTTTTAGCTGACTAGCTGACAGACTGATTAGCTTAATGTGTTGATATTATTCAAATCAGTAAAAGCCTGTTTGAGACGGGCCTTGAATGTTTCTTCACCCTTGCGTAACCAAACGCGTGGGTCGTAATACTTCTTATTGGGGCTATCTTCCCCATCGGGGCTACCAATTTGCCCTTGTAAATAGCCTTCTTTCGCCTTGTAGTAATCCTTAATGCCTTCCCAAAATGCCCATTGCAAATCGGTGTCAATGTTCATCTTAATCGCCCCGTAAGAAATGGCCTCGCGAATTTCTTCCATGCTAGAGCCAGAACCACCATGAAACACAAAATTAATCGGTTTTTCCCCAGTATTAAACTTTTGTTGCACATAATTTTGTGAGTTCATCAAAATTTGCGGGCGCAACTTCACATTGCCAGGTTTATACACGCCATGCACATTACCAAAAGCTGCGGCAATGGTGAATTTATCGCTTACTTTGAGCAATTCTTCGTAAGCGAATGCCACTTCTTCGGGTTGGGTATAGAGGCGAGAGCTATCCACATCGGTATTATCCACGCCATCTTCCTCACCCCCCGTCACGCCCAACTCAATTTCAAGGGTCATGCCGAGTTTGCTCATGCGCTCTAAATAGCGTTTGCAGGTTTCAATATTTTCTTCAATCGGTTCTTCGGACAGGTCAAGCATGTGGGAGCTATAGAGCGATTTGCCATGTACTTTATAGAAGGCTTCGCCCGCATCCAACAGCCCATCAATCCAGGGGAGTAATTTTTTGGCGGCATGGTCGGTGTGCAAAATAACCGTCGCGCCATAAAGTTCCGCTAATTGATGCACATGGTGCGCCCCAGAAATTCCCCCCGCAATGGCGGCGCGTTGCTTATCATTACTTAAGGCTTTGCCCGCGTAGAAAATCGCCCCACCGTGTGAAAATTGCACAATGACGGGTGAATTTAACTCATGGGCGGTTTCCATCACCGCATTAACGGAGTTCGTGCCAATACAGTTGGCCCCTGGAATGGCGAAATGTTTCTCTTTAGCTAAGGCAAAGAGGGCTTGGACATCATCCCCGGTGGCGACACCAGGGGCAAAACGGTTGGTAGTAGACATGGTATGTTCCTTTTGATTAGTTTTTTCTTAAGATTAGGAGTTGGATGACACAACTGTTAATATTCATGTTTGTTTCGCTTGGTTATCCATAGAGGAGCTTAATGCTTCCAAAAAATCAATGAACTGAGTTAAATCAGCAGTAACATCATCGTAACAAGGACGTAACTCTTTAACTAATTCTTGCAAGCGGCCCCATTTGAAATTAAAAGTATATACATTCCGTACAATATGGCGAAAGCTACGATATTCATCTAAACAATGGCGAGTCGCGGTACGAATGACCGCAGGACGCACCTGAGGTACGTCAGCCGAAATTTGTAGTAATAAATCTTGATGCCAATTTGAGCCACTAGGGATACTACGCTCCACTGTGCGGGCAATATCCTCAAAAATTCGTTCTAGTCCACCGTAAAAACCATGCAAATTTAACGCCACCCCGTCCCAATAACCATCATCCCCTGAACGTAAGGCTTGTTGCATTAATTTATCCGCCCGCGCCACCACCCGTTCCACATCAGCCAATGTTTGGCGGATTCGTCCTGCTAAAGCTAAGTAATTTGAGTTCATCAATCGTTTTTCCCTGCGCTACTATCACCCCGCTCAATGATTCTGACGCTTCCTCTAGGCGCACTAAATCTACTGAAAGATTGGCGTTTAGGGCTAATAAACGCGCGTGCGCTCGGTGGTAAGCCCTCTCATCAATCCCCCAGGCTGCCACATCCAGGTCAGAATGGAGATGAAATAACTCCGCCTCAACCAATGAACCAAAGAATAAAACGCGGCTGGCCTTAAATTCAGTTTGTAAGATTATCGCCACTTGCTCGGCGGTTTGGCGAGTTTGTTCGTAATATTGCTGACGGGCTTGCTCATCGGCCAATTGCTGTTGATAAGCAGTATAACGATATTCAGCCATTTGCGTGGGGGAGATGCTCATATCGTTGTTGCTCCAATTTAAGTTGCTCAAAGAATAAATCCATCGTTTTATTAAGCGAAGCTAAACGATTAAAAAGATAATTTGACTGAGCAGACCACTTTTCGGCTAACATTGCTAATCCTACTTTACCAAATCGCTCCTCTGTTGACGGAAGTTGTAACGATTGTGAGTATAAATCAGGTAAATGGGTCAAATTATCAAGATAAAAGCCCAAACTTGTCCACCACAAACGTTGCAGATAGGCTGCCGCCATGTATAGAATTTGTAACTCTAAGGCTTGGGAGGCAGGCAATTTTTTAACAAGTTCTACTACAGATGGGGTGAAATTGTTTTGGCGAATGAAAAGTATAACTAAAGCTAACTTTAAGCGAGACTCTGTTTGGTTAATGATAGCTAGTAATAAATCTTCATTAGAGTTGATAGTTTCACTACCTTTAGCATCACTCGGTGAAAGATAGTTAATCCCTTGTTTTTGTAATTCTGCCACTAGCGTTTCATAAGAATACATAAGATAAGCTAGTCAGCTAGTCAGCACTAGCTGACCAACTGACTAACTCGCCACCGTATTAATCAAACTGGCATGGTTAGTTTCATATCTTTCAACGGCGGCCAGGTGGCTTTGCAAATAGCCAAGTTGGTCAACCCCTTGCAAAATACAGGTTTTGCTAAAGGTATCTAGCGGGAATTTAACGTTGCGCCCATCAGGGAGAACCACCGCTTGATTAGCTAAATCAATCGTTATCTGCGTGTCAGGTTCTTCTTCAATGAGACTGAGCAATTGCATGTGGGTATCTTTATCTATGGTAATAGGCAATAACCCTAATTTAAGCGAATTATTGCTAAATATGTCGGCAAAGCCCGTCGAGAGAACGGCGCGGAAGCCATACGCCATAATTGCCCAGGGCGCATGTTCGCGGCTAGAGCCACAGCCAAAGTTATCCCCCGCCACGAGAAACGCGGCTTTCTTGCCCTGTTCCTGATTGAGAATAAAATCAGCTTTGGGCGAACCGTCAGCATTATAACGCCAATCGCAAAAAAGATTATCGCCCAAGCCATTTTTGTCAATCACTTTCAGAAAGCGGGCGGGGATAATTTGGTCAGTATCAATATTTTCAGTTGGGATAGCCACCATTGTCCCAACGGCGGTAGTAAATTTTTCCATGAGAGTTCCTTTATTCTACTTAATTTCTGGTTTTTTCTACGTTCTTCGCGTATCTTAGCGGAGTCTAGTTTTGCTGAAGGGACTCGTTAAAAATGAAACTTAATGCCCCAAACAGGTACGGCAAATTATCAACGGTATAGCCGTCAATATTACGGCTAAATTTATCGGCAATGAGCTTGCCAAATTCCCATAATTTCCCGTCAGTTACAATGCCATAAACGGGGCGATTGGCCTCCCCATTTAGCTTTTGCGCCGCGACTAATTCAGCCAGACATTGCGCCCAACCTTGCTCAAAATCATTTTTCTTGGCCTCAACAATCATGACCAACGGCATTTCTAACACGGTTTTGCCCAATGCTGACCGCGTCGCAATCATATAATCAGGTGTGCCATTTAATATGTCGTCATAACTGATGGCTTTTTGAATCCATAAACTGTAACGTTGATAATAGCCCTTGTAAATTTCGCGTAGCACAGGAAAGATAATTGTTTCCGTGCGTGCGGCCTCCGAGGTAAACACATCTAAATTGACGCGGTTAAACTCTAGTTCCTCCATGAAATGAGGTGATACAGCCAAAGTTTCATGGGGAATAAAATTTATTTCCTGATAGATGATGTTATATTGCCGTTGTACTTGGGCAATGGTTTTATAATCGCTAAAGGCCATAATTTTGTTTCATGACAGGGTTAGATTTTTCGACTAACTCCGTAATTGAGT
>JAIFLK010000229.1 GCA_020049115.1 Chloroflexota bacterium
CGCGGCCTGCGGGCCATGATTGCGGAGTGGATAGCGCAAGATAATGACACAATTACTCATCGGACAATCTGATTTCAGACAATTTCGCCTGAGAAATGGCTATTACATTGATAAAAGCCTCTTCATTCAGGAAATTTTACAAATCGGCTTCGAGACCGTTCTTTTGCCGCGCCCGCGCCGTTTTGGTAAAACCCTGAATTTGAGCATGTTGCGTTATTTTTTTGATAAGGCCGCCCCCCCTGATGAAGCTTTATTTCAAGGGTTAGCGATTGAAACCTCGCCGTTATTTACAGAACATTATCGCCGTTATCCTGTCATTTATCTGACGTTTAAGGATGCGAAAGGACAAGATTGGGCGGAATGTTTTGAAACTATTCAGGCAGTTATCTATCAAACATATCATTATCATCGTTATTTATTGACAGATTTAATGCTATCACCTGAAGAACGTGCGACATTTGAACAAATTTTAGCGGGTAAAGCTAAAAAAGGGGATTATGGTCAGTCGCTCAAAAAGCTGAGTGAGCTACTTTACCGTTATCACCATGAAGCTGTCGTTATATTGATTGATGAATATGACACTCCCATTCATTCAGGTTACGGACATGGCTATTATGAGGACATCATCAGCTTTATGCGCCATTTTTTGAGTGGCGGATTGAAAGATAATGCCTGTTTGTTTAAGGGGGTGCTGACGGGAATATTGCGGGTGGCAAAGGAGTCGATTTTTTCAGGCTTAAATAATTTGGGCGTTTATACTTTGTTAGATAAAGATTTTAGCACCGTGTTTGGCTTTACTGAGGCTGAGGTGAAAGCCTTGCTTGCTTATCAAAATCGGGCTGATAATTACGAAAAGGTTGCGTATTGGTACAATGGCTATCTTTTTGGCGATACCATTATTTATAATCCCTGGTCAGTCTTAAGTTACGTTGCCAATAGTGACAGTGAACCGCGCCCTTATTGGGTCAATACGGCAGACACGAGCATGATTGACCAATTGGTGACGAATGGCGGACAAGAATTACGTGAAGAATTATATCAATTATTGGATGGTCAGCCCATCATCAAACCAATTAGCGATAATATCATCATGCGGGAGTTAAATTACGGCACGAAACAATTATGGAGTTTTTTGTTATTTAGTGGTTATTTGAAAGTCGTTAAGCGGGTTACGAATGAACATTACGAACTCAAAATTACAAACCATGAAGTTGAAATTATTTATCGTCACATGGTGGAACGTTGGTTCGAGGCTAAGGTCAAATATAGCCATTTAGAAAATATGCTTAACTCATTACAACATGGTGACATGCGGCTGTTTGAGCGCATGTTGCGCGCCGTCGTGACGCAGGTGATGAGTTACCATGACTTAAGCGGTGAACCTGAAAAGGTATATCATGCGTTAGTTTTAGGTATGTTAGTATGGCTATCGCCTTATTACGAAATTCGCTCTAACCGAGAAGCGGGCTATGGGCGATATGACATGATGTTTCGGCCTAAAGATATAACCCGTCAGGGGATTATTCTGGAGTTTAAGTTAGTTGATGAAGATGAAGAGCCTAAAACAGTGTTGGCGGAGGCCATGCAACAACTTAAAATGAAGCAATATGCCACTGAATTACAAGCGGTTGGGGTGAATTCTATCTTACAGATTGCGATTGTCTTTCGTGGCAAAGAGTTATGGGTGCAAAGCGATGCAATTGTTTGTAATTGATGCAAAAAACAATATAACAGGAGTTAATGACCATGATTGACGTTAGACAAGCAGCAGCAATTGCCACAGATTACTTTTTAGATTTATATGAGGACCCAATGGTTAGAGATGATTTACTTTTAGAAGAAGTCGAACTAACAGAAGATTCAAAATACTGGCTAATCACGCTAGGATTTACACAAGCTATTATTCAGCGGTCTATTGCTAATAACCTAACTGGTATTCTCAAACCCAACGTGGCCTATCAACGTATTTATAAAGTGTTTAAAATCAAAGCAGATGATGGCACAGTTGTTTCTATGAAAATTCGGGAAATTCCTGAATATAGCGTAGCTTAAATGAGCAATACAATTGATTACTATAAAGAGCTATTTATTCGTTATCGCAATAAAGGGCTACTATTAGATGCCAATTTATTACTGCTTTACGTGGTGGGGAGTTATCGCCCCAATTTGATTCAACGATTCAAACGTACCCAAATTTTCGCGCCTGAAGATTATACGTTGCTTGTTAATATTATCCAATCGTTCAATCAAGTTATCACCACACCCCATATTTTGACCGAAGTAAGTAATTTATCGAATCAATTAGATACCTCATATAAGCCAGAATATTTTAGTACGTTCTGTAAAGTCATTACCATGCTTAATGAAAATCCCATTGCAGCCAAGCAAATTTGCCACGAGGTTGGGTTCAATAAATTTGGCCTAACAGACATGGGTATCGTTTACTTAGCCGCAAAATCTTATCTTGTGTTAACTATGGACTTTCCCTTAACAGGTTATTTAAAGAGTAAAAATATCGATGTTATCAACTTTAATCATATTCGTACCTTAAATTGGACACATGTTAAAACTACTCGCTAAAATTCCCTTTTACTGGGCTTATCGCAAATTTGGCTGGCCGCTGATGCTGCCCTTTTCCATTGTCGTCAGCGTAAGTTATCGTTGTAATAGTAAATGCCAAACATGTGATGTCTGGCGCAAACCTAACGATGATATGACGCTAGAGGAGTGGGATAAAACCTTTGCCAAAATTGGGCGCGGGCCGCTTTATTTCACCTTCACGGGCGGTGAGCCTTTCTTACGCAAAGATACGGCGGACATGGCCTTGTCCGCTTATAAGCATTGTCAGCCCTCAGTGATTACCATTCCCACGAATGGCATCTTAACAAAGCGTATCCTTGAACAGGTTGACCGCCTTTGCACGGGCGCGCCCAAAAGTAACATTGGGATAAATCTGTCGTTAGATGACGTGGAAGAACGGCATGACGAGATTCGCATGGTGCCAGGCAATTGGAAAAAGGCCATGCAGACTTGGGCGGGGCTGAAGGAATTACAAAAGAAACATAAAAATCTCGTCCTGACCACGCATACCGTTATTTCACAATATAACCTTGACCGCTTTTTTGAGGTGTACGCGGGGCTGGAGTTTCTTGAGCCTGACAGCTACATTACGGAAATTGCGGAGGAACGGGTGGAATTGGATACGGTGGGCTGGGGCATTACGCCAACGGCGGAGAAATATGGCCCAATTGCCGACTTTTTGAGTGAGCGTGCCAAAGCCCGTAAGGTGAGTGGCTTTGCCAAAATTACGCAAGCGTTTCGTGCCGAGTATTATCAGTTAGCGAAACGTACTTTATATGAACATCGGCAGATTATCCCATGTTACGCAGGTTGGGCGAGTTGCCAAATTTCGCCGAATGGGGATTTGTGGAGTTGCTGTATTCGGGCGGAGGGCGTGGGCAATTTGCGGGAGCATGATTACGACCTGCGCCCGATATGGCGGGGGGAGGCGATGGCAAAGTTACGAAAAAGCATTTATCAGGGCGAGTGTGATTGCCCGATGGCGAATGCGTCGTATGCTAACATGATATTACACCCGCCGACTTTGGTTAAAGTCGCAGCGACGGTGGTGAGTTCATCTTAAAAATGGTAAAGAATTTATTCATCAGATGACTTGAAGTCATCTGATGAATACTCAAGAAGCTATGTCTAAGAAAAAATATAAAGAATGGAGTGAAGCTGAATTAATAGATACGTTTCAACTCACGCGCCTAGTGTCGGTACAAACGCCGTTAATGCAAGAGTGGCTTAATGTAGCTACACCTCCGTTTTCAGTGGGAGAACAGTTCATTTTTGATATAATTTATCAAGAATCGGTGGAAAAAATAGGCGGTTGGAGCGAGGAAGATTTGAAGATGAAGTTTATCAGCCTCCTACTGCGCTTGGGGCATCTGACAGATGACGATAAATTTTTAACCTTTTTTGATAAACTCATTGCGGCAACGGTAGAAGGGATTCCTCTTAATACTCGTTCCGACTTCATGGTGGCTAAAGGAATATTAAATCTACCCAAAAAACCTTATTTTCATTTTCAGGAATATAAACCGACTAAAAATCCTACAGGTGACTCGATGGCGCAACTTTTGGAGGCGTTTCTCATTGCCCAAGCCACCAATCAAGATGGCAAACCGCTTTATGGGGCAGAGATTATTGGTAAACAATGGAATTTTGTGGTTATGGAAGCGAAAAGTTATTGCATTGCGCCTTCGTTAGATTGCACCGACAAAGCTGATTTATTAAAAATCATTGCCATTTTGCGGAAATTCAGACATATTTTGGAAACGAGGTTATTAGATGGGTTACAGTAACTATAAAAAAATTAAGACTGTTGCTAAAAAATTTAACTTGACGACTCAACGGGAAAGACTCTTTGGGAATGTAATTCCTATTGAGCCAAGTGCTTGGTTGGTAGAAGCATTACAATATATGGATTTTTTACCATTAACTAATGAGAAATCTAAATCTGAACGAATTATCTCGCCCATTTTGATTCAGATTGCCAAAGCCTATCAGGATAAAGTATCTTTCTTTTCAGGGGAAGACCTTAATGTTAAACCTGAAGATGATTTAGCAGGTGAATGTGATTTTTTCTTTGCCCTTCATCCTAAAAAAGTTTATTTGGAAACCCCTATCATCTCCTTAGCTGAAGCCAAAGATGAAAACATGGAGTGGGGTGTGGCGCAATGCGCGGCGCAACTCTATGGAGCAAAGTTATTTAATGAAATGGAAGGCCATGATATTCCGATTCTGTACGGTTGCGCGACAGATGGCATAGAGTGGCAATTTATCCGCTTTGAGAACAATACTTTTTACATTGATAACAAAATATATACTGATTTGCAGAACAATACTTTTTACATTGATAACAAAATATATACTGATTTGCGAGAAATTTTAGGCATGTGGCACACGATTATTCAGCTTTATGTAGGTAGCCCGACAGAATAATCGCCAAATTTTCATTGAGCAGCCATGAGTTTGCCACATTTTAACATTTCCCTTAATATGGAAAGATAAAAACCCCGTTCCCTTGAAGAGAACGGGGTTTTAAGCGTAAAATTATCAAACAATTATGCAAATTAAGCTCATAACGAGGCAAGAAAATGTCCCAAACAATTGAAACTCCCCAAGATAGTTCCTATCAAGATTTTTTAGTCATTCGTCATCCCAATGGTAAATCTGAGCGATTTCCTGGCCCCGCCTATGAAGGCGAAATGTTACGCATTGGCCGAGAGTTAGATAACGAAATCATTCTGGTTGACCCACGCGCCTCACGTTATCATAGCGAAGTCCGCCGCACCGACGCGGGGGGCATCGAAATTCGTGATTTAGGCAGTGCCAACGGTCTTATTATCGACTCAGAAAAACTAGACTCACAGGTTTGGCATAAATTGGAAACAGGCCAAACCGTGCAAATGGCCGAAACCCGCATGGTGTGGGAAGCGGCAATGGCCTCGCAACCAACGGTTGCCATGAAACCAACCATTGCCCCACCACCCAAAGTTGTGCCTAAAGTTGCGCCCACGCCCGCGCCAGCTGAATCAAATCAAATGGTGCCAATGATTGTTGGTGGTGTGGTGGCGTTATTGTTGCTCCTTTTGTTAGCTGGCGCAATTTACATGTTTATGGGTCGTCAAGTCCCCACCGATACAGCCTCAGTTGCCACGCCTCTCAGTGTCACGACAGAAGCCCCCGCCGCGACGGTGGAGCGTACTGAACCTAAATTATCAGAGCAAGCGGTTGGCACTATTCCTACGGAAACACCGACCCCCACGGGCCCACAATTAGCCATTCCCGTGGTCAATATTGTGTTAAAAGAAATCCGCCCCATTTTATTGGGTGCGCTACCGAGTACAGATAAAGGGTTATTACTAGTCACCTTGCGGGTGCAAAATGAGGGTAATATTCCGTTTACCCTCTCCACCAGTGATTTTTCCTTGCAAACGCGTGATGGTAAACAAACCATTAAGGAAGCGGGTGGAAATACGAGTGCCGAAGGCTTGAAACGACTCGGCGCGGTAGACCGATTTGATAACCTGAGCCTGACCCCTGGTGGGAGTGTGGCCGAGAGTTTGATTTTTGAAGTGGCGGCTGAATCTTACAATTTTGACCTTTTATTTGAACCGAATAACGTTGAAGCGGTAGTTTTAGGTTTGGGGCAAATTGATGTGGCGAATGATTTAGCCTTGGCTTTAGGCAACCCCACGCCCACCCCTATTCCCACCGCAACGACAGTGGTGGTGACGGTTGAACCTGACGCGACGGCCACCGCGACGACCACCCCTACGGCTGCCCCAACTGCCACCGCCACGCGCCCGCCGTTAATCCCCGCGCCGAAAGTCGTGGCAAAATCTTCGCTCACGGGCAAAATTGCTTATGCCACCTTTAATGGCAATGGCTATGATTTACACATTGGTCAGGTAGACGGCTCAGGCAATCAATTTTTCCGCGCCAATGCCAGCCAGCCCCAATTTAGTCCTGATGGTTCACGTTTGGTCTTCCATTCATGGGCGAATGACTCACGCGGTTTAGTCACCATGGATTTAGCGGGGGCAAATGGCAAATTGGTCGCTAATTTTATTGAAGACCAACTGCCGACCTGGACGGCTGATGGTCAACGGATTATTTTCCTTTCCCGCCGTTCAGGCGACCGCAAATCCTTGCTCATGAGTGCTGATGCGAACGCCGAACGCGGTGAAGCCGCATTAATTGGCGAGGGCGAATATCCGAGCGTGGCCGCGAATGGGCAGATGGTTTTCAAGGGCTGGGGTAATACCGCGTATGGTTTACGAATTG
>JAIFLK010000174.1:0-2006 GCA_020049115.1 Chloroflexota bacterium
ACGCAATTGGCGGTCAGTATTCAAGGTTATTTAGCGTTAGACATGGTACGGAAGAATAATTTGGAGTTAATCAAAGGGGTTGACCGTGCCACCACCACCACCATTTCCGCCTTACGCACGGCGGTTATCGTAGCACAAGCCCTCGCCAACCAAAAATTGGTGCTTGACCAAATCAACGCGCTTAACACCACAACGGGCAATCTGATTGAAGCGACCTCAGCCATGTTAAAACAGCAATCAGGCCAAATTCACCAACAAGCGGCCAGTGCCACGGTTAATATAGAGCAGTTGCAAGCGGCCTTTAATAACATTTATGAAACGATGGACATGGTTTCAACGTATAAATTAGAAGCATTGGATAATATGAAGCAAACGGTGAATGTCTTGTCAGGCGAAATCCAAAAAGCCCAATCATACATGGACCGTGTTCGCAGCGAGGAAGTGTCACGAGCCACTGGCAAGATACTTAGCTCAAGCGATAGTTTGATTTAAAACGCGAAGGGGGAACGCGAAGATTACGAAAAAAACGAAAAACGCGAAAGTTATCCTTTCGCGTTTTTTCGTGTTGTTTTTTCGTACCTTTCGCGTTCCTCTTTCGCGCCCTTCGCGTTACAGGTTATCGTAAGCAATGGCTTCAACAATGGCGCGACAAATGGCTAGGGGCGTAGGCCCGTCCACAATATCGACAATGACAAATGGCTAGGGGCGTAGGCCCGTCCACAATATCGACAATGTATTCACCTGTAGAAGTATGGGAATAGGTATGCCCCGCCCATTTAACAATCCGCATGCGGATAGTGCTACGCCCTAAGGAAGACATGGTAAAACCATACCCTAACTCTTGTAAGCCATCTAAAGCCAGCCATGCTAATCCTAATTGGTCGGTATAATCTAACGGGGTGGTATGATTTAAGAATTTAGCAATCGTTTCATTAATATTTTGGTATCTATCTATAACAATGGTTGACATATTGACCTCATCTCGCTGCTATAATTTTCCTTACCCATGATAACAGATTTGAGGTGGTTTGGATATAGCCAATTATGTCTACTAAATATGGTTGCACCTGGCTCAATCCCGACTCCCATAGCAAACTCAACGCCCGTGCGCGGGTTTACCCGCCACTGATACGGAAGTAAGATTTGGGACTTTCCCCAAAATCAGTTATCATGTGAATCACTAAACTAAAAGAGTGTACCTGAATGGAGTACACTCTTTAACTTTTAGTTATCAGGTGACTTGCAGTCACCTGATGACTAAACACGGAGAACCCCATGTTATCCCAAACCTTAACCCCACCTCGTCAGGTGATGCTTGATGATAGCCACATTCATTACCCTGACACTGACGGAGAACCGATGGCTGAAAGTGATTTTCAATACAAATATCTCGTTTATTGCCGCGATGCCCTAGATTTCCATTTTCGGGCTGACCCGCAAATCTATGTGTCGGGTAATCTGATGATTTATTACGAAAAAGACAACCCGCGCAAATCCTTCTCGCCCGATGTTTTTGTGGTGTTGGGTATTCCCAAACATGACCGCCCCATTTATAAAACGTGGGAAGAGGGCAAAGTTCCTGATGTGGTCATTGAAATTACCTCTAAAACAACCGAGAAAAAGGATCGAGTGTTCAAACCTGTTTTATATAGTCGCTTAGGAGTTAAGGAGTATTTCATGTATGACCCCACAGGCGATTACCTTGACCCGATCTTACAAGGTTTTTGGCGAGATGAAGATGGCAGCTACCAAGAAATTGGGGCGACTGATGAAGGGGGCATCATCAAGCTAGAAAGTTATCTTTTGAAATTAGAGTTACATGTGGCAGAGGGACACTTACGATTATATGACCCTGAATCCCAAAGCTATTTGACCAGTTATGCGGAAGAACGAGTCGCTCACCAACAGGAAACCGAAGCCCGCATGGAGGCCGAAGCCCGCGCTCAAGCGGAAGCGTTGGCACGTGAACAGGAAACCCAAGCCCGCATGGAGGCCGAAGCCCGCGC
>JAIFLK010000174.1:2020-8879 GCA_020049115.1 Chloroflexota bacterium
AAGCCCGCATGGAGGCCGAAGCCCGCGCTCAAGCGGAAGCGTTGGCACGTGAACAGGAAACCCAAGCCCGCATGGAGGCCGAAGCCCGCGCCGCAGAGTTAGAGGCAAAGTTGCGCGAGTTAGAGGCGAAGTTAGCCCAGCCCTAGACCTCACAGGTCTTCGAGACCTGTGAGGTCTAAAAACGCAACAGCCCACCATGTAACATGGTGGGCTGTTTTCATTTTTCATTTCTAATTTCTCATGGAAGACAGTATAATGTCAGCATATCAAAACTCTAGGACTTACGCAAAAATCGCGGAGTTAGCACGCCCTCGTGCTATACTGCGTTTTATTTGAGAGTTACACTTTTGCTATGACTGGCAGGAGTCCGCAATCCTTTGCGGATAGCCCGCAAATAATTGCGGAATCCTTTGCGGATAGCCCGCAAATAATTGCGGACTCCTGCGCCGAAAGTGTAGTTTTCATTTGATATGCAGTATAACAGTGACATACGAGGGCGTGTGTCACTCCTCAAAATGAACGGTTTTGCGTAAGTCCTAAACTCAAGGAAAAATGCATGATTGGGGAAACAGTTGACCAACGGTATTTAATAGAAGCAGTCATTGGGCGCGGCGGCATGGGCGTGGTTTATCGGGCGCAAGATTTGCAGGAAAATCACCCTGTTGCGCTGAAATTTCTCCATGCCTATATGGACATGGGCAGCGAGGCCACCTTAACTCGCTTTCAACGTGAGTTTCGGGTTTTGGCGCAGCTTGACCATGCGCGCATTGTGCGTGCTTACGGTTCGGGCAAATATAACGATGTACCTTACTTAATTCTGGAATTTTTGGCAGGGCGCACATTGGCCGAAGAGTTGCATGATAAACCGTTGCCACGCTCCAAATCACTTTATTTAGCGCAACAAATTACCGAGGCGTTGGTTTATTTACATCGCCAGGGGCTAGTTCACCGTGACCTTAAGCCAGGCAATCTCATGCTCATTACGCCAGAGGATGACCCACAAATTAAATTAATGGATTTTGGCCTGGTACGAATAAGCAATCTATCGCAACAATTAACCCAGGAAGGAACGGCTTTAGGCACAGTGGCCTACATGTCGCCCGAACAAGCCCAAGCCCTGCCCATTGATTTTCGGGCTGATTTGTATGCGTTAGGGATTATTTTGTATGAAATGGTTACGGGGCGCGTCCCATTTAAGCACCAAAACCCCGCCGTAATGCTTATGCAACAAATGACCAACCCCGTCCCGCCACCGCGCCAATTCAATTCGCAAATTGATAAACCGTTAGAAGATTTTATATTACAATTACTCGCGAAAGAGCCGTCAGAACGCCCACATAGCACGGAGGAGGTTAAATCTCAATTGCGGCAATTGGCCGAAACGCCAAGTCAAGTCAACAAAGTACGGCAAATTTCGGAAATTTACGCTCAATCACCCGCGCAACGGGTTGACCTCATTCCCCGTATTCCGCTGATTGGGCGTGCCGCCGTCCTTAATGAATTGGGACAGGCTTGGGCAAAGTCAACGGAGCAACATAGTCAAGTGGTTATCGTGGCGGGGGTGGCGGGCGTGGGCAAAAGTCGGCTCATAAATGAAGCGGCTTTACCCATTCGGATGAGTGGTGGCAAAGTTATCCAAGCGCAATGTCGGGAACATGCCACCTTGCCTTATCAACCTTTCATTGACTTGTTGGCTACCGCACCGCCCGTCGCCCGCCAGCAATTTCCGCCAGAACTGGCGCGCTTATTGCCTGATGCCCCTCCTAGCTCTGGTGAGATTCATTTAACCGACCCCACGGAAGCCAAACGACGATTATTTATGGCTAGTTGGCAATGTTTCCATCAGGTGGGTCAAACACGCCCATTAATGATAATTATTGAGGATGTCCAATGGGCTGACCCTTCCACTTTGGAGTTATTAGACTATCTGGCTCATCAAATCAAAACCGCCCCCGTTCAGATATGGCTCAGTTATCGCCCTGAAGAATTACACCCTCATTCGCCACTGGTTAAAATGTTGACCGAATGGGAACGTCAAGCCAGCGCGACCATGATAAAACTGCCGTTACTGACCCGTGACCAGGTGGGCGATTTTCTGCGGGCGGCATTGGGTCAAAGTTATATTTCGAATTGGTTGATTGATAGCTTTCATCAAGCGACGGAAGGCAATCCATTATTTATTGAGGAAACGCTCAAGGCTCTGGCTGCCGAGGGCAAGGTGGATGAGTGGATGAAGCAGGCCACCAGCCAAGCCTTAAGTTTGCCCACTTTAGCCCTACAATTGCCGCAAAATGTCTTGGCCTTAGCCGAACGACGGCTGCAATTGCTTTCAGAAAATGACCGCATGACCCTAACGGCGGCGGCAGTGATTGGGCCAGAGTTTGCCTTTAATGTCTTACAAGAAGTGGCGCAGGTGGACGAGGAGACGCTGTTAGATGCCATTGACCGTTTGTTGGCGAGTCGCTTGATTGCGGAATTGCCCATGAAGGGTCGCGAAGACCGTTATCGGTTTAGCCAAGAAGCGTTGCGCCAAGCCCTATTACAAACCGTTAGTCAACGTCGTTTGCGCCTCCATCATCGGCGGGCAGGCGAGGCCATGCTCAAACTGTATCCGACACAACATCCCCGCTTCTGGCCGATATTGGCGCACCATTTTGATGAGGCGGGAGATGCCCCGCGCGCCCTGAAATACCATCAAGATGCTGGCGACGCGGCGGCTAAAGTGTATGCCAATCCCGAAGCTATTGGGCATTATCAGCGCGCCTTTGCCCTGGCTAAAAGTGAGGCTGCGGAGGTTTTGGTGCAAACATTAGGGGTGAAATTAGGCCGCCGCTTGGAGTTAAATAATCAAGCAACTGAGGCCAGGCAAGTTTATCAAGACATGGTAACATTGGCGCAAAATCAGGGTAATAAATCATTAGAATTGGCGGCATTGCTGGCGCAAACAACCCTCTATGTTACACCTACGCCCATGTATAACCCCGCCCAGGGGCAGGTGATGGGCGAACAAGCTCTGGCGTTAGCCTGCCAACTGGCAGACCGCCCCGCCGAGGCCAAAGCCTTATGGAACTTGCAATTGGCGGCCATAAATCAGGACAAAATAAGAGAGGCCATTGCCTATAGTGAACAATCGGTTAAAATTGCCCGTGAATTAGGGTTAAAAGAGCAATTGGCCTTTACCTTAAATGATATTTACGGGGCCTATCGCGCCCTCGGACAAGTAGAACAAACTGCCACCACCCTCAATGAAGCCCGCCAGCTGTGGCAAGAATTGGATAATAAACCCATGTTGATTGATAACCTCAGTACCTATAACATTGAGGCTTATTTGCGTGGTGACTACGCCAAATGTCTCGCTTTATGTGCCGAAATACGACAACTGAGTGAGGCCACTGGCAATCAGCATGGGGAGGTTTATGGGCGGTGGTTATTGGGATTTATTTATGCAGATTACGGGGAAATTGAACCCGCCATTGAGGTGATGCATGAGGTAATTCGTTTAAGTATGGAATACAATTACATGCCCGGCCAAATTTCTACCCCGATTATGTTGGGCTGGGTTCATGGGGCGATGGGCGATTTCGCGCAAGGCATTGAGTGGCTACAAGAAGTGTTACAGCGAATTAAATCAATTGATACCCCCTTTTGGGCTGACCCATTGCCCATGTTAACCCGTTTGTATCTGCGACAAGGTAATTTGACTCTGGCCGAATCTACCTTACAAGAATGTTATACCCACACTAATTTGGCTGAACCTAGCTCTTTTTCGGCTTTATGGATTGGTTTAGCGGCTACTGAGTTCTATTTAGCCCAACAAAATTATACTCAGGCAATTCAAACGGCAGATGAAGCCATTAACAAGTTCAATTCATTACACATTCGACCATGTGTCGCCGAGACACTCTACCTGAAAGGGGTGGCTCAAATGCACTTAAGACAATTCACCGCCGCCGAGGTCAGTTTGACGGCAGCCTATGAATTGGCGACCACCATGCAACTCCGCTTTATTTTATGGGCAATTGCCGATAGTTTGAGCCAAGTGAAAACCGAGTTAGGTCAGGCTGAGGCCGCGACTGCGTTACAGCAGCAAGCGCATGAATTGATTGATTTTATCATTGCTCACAGCCCGCCCCATTTGGGCGAGTTGTTTGCCCAATTACCGCAAGTACAAGATGTTATGAAAAACATAAATTAAACCCTAGCGACTTTGCGTCCTTGCGTTGAAATTTTAACGCAAAGACGCAAAGTCGCCAAGAAATTAAATTTTCTGTAAGGAATTTACGATGATTAACCATTTAACAAAACCCATGATTCGCCTCAAAGGTGGGCTGATTTTAGGCGATACTTTAACCATGCTGGTCGTGGTGTGGATTGGCCGCCTCAGCCATGTGGTCAATATTTGGGACTTGAGTGGATTGTTAGCCACGGCGGGGCCATTTCTCTTGGGTTGGTTCGCGGTGATGCCTTTCATGGGACTATTTCAAAGCCATATCTTAATAAATTGGGCAAAGTTATGGCCGCGTCTTACGCTTGGTTGGGCCTTTATCGGCTTGCCTTTGAGCCTTATATTACGCTCTATATCGTTAGGCCGTCCTGCTATTCAGGGAATTATCCCTACGTTTGCGGCGGTCATGCTCATTACCACTACCCTCGCCATGCTGGGCTGGCGGCGCGGCTATATTTGGTGGAGTCAATCACGTTAAGAGCGTGTTTCTTAAATTCCCCTCACCCCCGCCCCTCTCCCAATGGGCGAGGGGAGACAAGATACTCCCTCTCCCAATGGGCGAGGGCTGGGGTGAGGGGAATTTAGTTGTTGCACCCAAATCTTGAAATACTGATACTGAGTGTATCCGAACAGACAAGAATGTCTGTTCTACCGTTGGTAGGTCGGACATTCTTGTCTGACCTGTTCTACCGTTGGTAGGTCGGACATTCTTGTCTGACCTGACCATGTACTAAAAACTAAATGAACAATCCACTACATTTCCGTACTCCCAAAATATAAGTTACAACTTTGATTATTTAGAATTAAAATGGTAAACTAGTAGGTAAACATAATGATAAACGTTCCCTGTATCCCAAGCAGCTAAATCAGCACTTTGTCGGTTAAATTGTGATAAAAAGTTCGCTCTTGTTTGTAGCTTCTTGGCAAAGAAGGGCGAATTTCTGGCGTGAGTCACGCTAATTAGGACTTACGCCAAAAGGCAAAATCCCCCCCTCAGTCCCCCCCAAAGGGAGGGAAGTTTTACTCCCTCGCCCTGCGGGAGAGGGTCGGGGTGAGGGTTCTGCGAAGGGAGGGAAGTTTTACTCCCTCGCCCTGCGGGAGAGGGTCGGGGTGAGGGTTCTGCGTGAGTCACGCTAATACAACTTACCTTCCATCAACACCCCCTAAACTTAACTGTTGAATTTTTATATTAATAAACTTTATAACCTGGTGTAGAGATTATGAGTAATTCATCGAAGAAAAACAACTCTGAACTTGACTCTCCGAGTGGCGGCAATACGCCTGATTGGATGCGAATGGCGGCATCTGAAACCGGTGGTAACTCGTCCCTAACTGAAGAAAATACCCCTGATTGGCTCAAATCAATTCAGTCGGGCCAACCTGCGGGTAAACGCCCCAAACCAACCACTGACCCTTTCGCGGGTATGTCGGATTTAGAACGGCTGTTAGCCGAAGAGGGCATTGATTTAGGGGCCGTTGAAGAGGATTCCCCCGAAGGCTTAGAAGGTATGTCGGCCCGTGATTGGCTTATATCCACTTCCGATGATGAATTGGTGCGGAATCGCAAAGGACGGGGAGAAGAAATTGACCTCTCCATGCCCCAAACCAGTGCGGCCGCGGCTGACTCGTCTGCTGCGGCTAGTGAGGATGATGACCCTTATGCGGGTATGTCTGATTTAGACCGTTTGTTGGCTGAAGAGGGGATTGATTTAGGTGGCATAAAAGAGACTCGACCAGCAGGGTCTGAGAAAATGTCGGCCCGTGATTGGCTCATTTCCACCTCTGATGATGAACTTGTCCGCAATTCAGGCAAAAATAGTGCCGTTCTGGATTTAAGTTTGCCTCCGAACATGGCCTCTACCACTAAAACTCCGCCCCCCACCGCGTCTAAAGGCACAGCCACGGCTAAACCTACACCGCCACCAACCCCTGCCAAAAGCGCGCCTGTCGCCGCCAAAACCACACCACCACCCTCTAAACCCATTGTCGCGGCAATAGAAGATGACCCTTATGCGGGCATGTCCGATTTAGACCGCTTACTCATGGAGGAAGGCATTAGTATGGAGGCGGTTAAAGATAATCGCCCCACAGAATCACAAGGCATGTCAGCCCGTGATTTTCTCATGTCAACCTCAGAAGATGAACTGATTCGTAAGCGAGTGGGGCGTAAAGAGGACGTTGACTTGTCTTTAGCAAACACGCCTACCAAAGCCGCGCCCGTAGCCGCCAAACAAGTTGAAGCAGAGTTACCCGATTGGTTGGCTGAAACAGAAGATGAACCTGCTGAAACTCCCTTCACGGCGGATGGCAGCACAATTTCGCCTGAAGATGATTTGATGATTGATAGCGATGACCTGCCTGATTGGCTGAAGGCAGATGATGAGGAAACCGCCGCGCCTGCCACTATGCCTAGCAACTTTGCTATGGCTCAGAGTGACGAAGATGATGAGCTACCTGATTGGCTCATGGCCGATGATAATGAAGCTGAACCCGCCACGCCACAGACTAAATTAGCGGCTATGGCGGCCAGTGATGAAGATGATGAGTTACCTGATTGGCTCATGGCCGATGCGAAGGAAGAGACACCTGCACCCGCCACGCCACAGGCCAAATTAGCGGCTATGGCGGCCAGTG
>JAIFLK010000310.1 GCA_020049115.1 Chloroflexota bacterium
CACTGTATCGTAACATGGGGCGGGTCATCTTTGGCACAGAAGGGCTGGCCTTTCTCAACAATCCGCAATTCGTCTATCGCAGTATGAAGGCTGAAAAACGTCTCTGGGAACGACAACTTTACTATCTGCAAGAACATGGCCGCAGATACGCGTTGATTGTGCCACCGAGTAGCAACGGCTTACCCTTTGTGGCGGAGATTCCTGACTTGCCGAGACCGTTGTTTAAGGCGCGGGGGAGTGAAATCTCCCTCCGTAGCGGGGGGACTGAGGGGGGTAAGGTTGAACCTGGCGCGGGAGACAAAAGCCACCTCACCCCAACCCTCTCCTACGTAGGAGAGGGAGACAAAACCTCCCTCCGTAGCGGGGGGACTGAGGGGGGTAAGGTTGAACCTGGCGCGGGAGACAAAAACCACCTCACCCCAACCCTCTCCTACGTAGGAGAGGGAGACAAAACCTCCCTTCGTAGCGGGGGGACTGAGAACGGTAAGGTTGAACCTGATGAGCAACTCGCCGCCGACCTGGCCACGGTGCGCGCCAACCTGGACAAAGTGGAATACCATGAACGCAACGGCAAAATCAACGTGCGTTCCCTAGCCAACATTTTGGGCTTCGATTACGGCCCCGAATTTTATCGAGCCGAAAATGTGGCGAAGGTGTTAGGACGGTAACGGTGCGCGGACTTCTGTCCGCGCACTGTACGCCCCATGCAAAATAAAAAGTGCGTCCAAATGGACGCACTTTGTTGTTATCATCTTGAGCTAAAATTACGCTAAGGTAACGTTTTGCGCTTGAGGGCCTTTCTGCCCTTCAACCACGGTAAATTCGACGCGTTGTCCTTCGTTCAAAGAACGATAGCCAGTGCTGCTGATTGCACTGTAGTGAACAAATACATCTTTGCCATTGCTGCGCTCAATGAAACCAAAGCCTTTAGAAGCATTGAACCACTTTACTGTACCAACTTCACGACCTGCCATGATGCCGAACCTCCTTTCAATTTTTTAAATTCTGTTAAGTTAGAGGTTCAACATCAACTTCAGATAAAGCATCCTACTTTGATAGAACAACTACTAACAACATGCACATCATATCATAACGCATACTAATTGTCAAGCACTTTTTTTAGGTTATTTTTTAAAAATTTGGGGCGTTAAAGTCTGCATTTACGGCATAATTTTTGTCAGCTCTTATAAGGCTTAGGAGTTACGCAGAACCCTCACCCCGACCCTCTCCCACAGGGCGAGGGAGTAAAACTTCCCTCCCTTTTGGCGTAAGTCCTAAGGCTTTAAGATTTAAGAAACACGCTCTAAACCTCAGAGAACCATAACGGTTAGTAAAGAAACTAAATAAACACTGCGCGAGGGCATGAATTAAATTTTCCCACCTGTAAATAATTGGGGGATTTGGAATAGGAGTCCGCAATTCTTTGCGGGCTGTCCGTAAATGATTACGGACTCGTTCAAGTTATCACCTCAAAATTTACAGCTGGCTATTTTTTGTCGAAACAGCCAAGCTATAGTAGCATTAGGGTGAACCTTAAAAATGGGAGTCGTAAAGGTGGCTTTGCGGCTTAGAAAATTAAATAAATGATGCATAGGAGCAATCATGAAACAAGAATTTGTTGAAAGTTGGATGTCTAAAAACCTGGTGACAATTACATCCCAGGCCAATTTAATGGATGTACATAAGTTGATGAACGAGAAAGGGATTCGGCGGCTACCTGTCCTTGACCATGACAAATTAGTGGGCATTGTCACCCTGGGCGATGTACGTGAAGCTGAACCTTCTGGCGCGACCACCCTTTCTATTTGGGAGGTCAATTATCTTGTTTCCAAACTAACGATTGACCAAATTATGAGCCGTAATCCCATCTCCATTAGGCCCAAAGCCACCATTGCCGATGCAGCCAAATTGATGCTGGATAATAAAATTAGTGGGTTGATGGTGGTGGACGAATATGAGCGTTTAGTCGGGATAATCACCGAGTCAGATATTTTTCGTGCCGTAGTGCAGAGTTGGCATGCCGATTGAAGTAGGACTTACCTAAATTTTTTAGGGAGTCGCAACGCTTGCTTTGTGGCGCAAAGCAAGCGTTGCGACTCCTTTACCGTTCTATAAAACTTACTATTCTGTGCGAGGTCATGAATTAAACTTTTCAGGAGTGCGAAAGTTTTACTTTCGCCTGTCAAAATGAAATTTTGACACTCCCGTTTATGCCCTCGCGCAGGATATCCTCTTATGACTTACACAAAACCGTTCATTTTGAGGAGTGACACACGCCCTCGTGTGTCACTGTTAGCACGAGGGCGTGCTAACTCCGCGATTTTTGCGTTGAGGAGTGACACACGCCCTCGTGTGTCACTGTTAGCACGAGGGCGTGCTAACTCCGCGATTTTTGCGTAAGTCCTACCCCTAAATAAGTACCCAAGCAAAAGTTTTGCGGACTATTTTTAGCCCTTATAAGGCTTAAAGCCTTATAAGGGCTTCCGCAGAATTTATGCTCACCTAAATACACCGTTATAAAACTATGACACTTAATTACATTTCTCATTATTTCACAACGCATGGACTCAAACTCCATGCCTATCGCTTGCCAAATGTGGGCAAGCCTCCCCTAATTTTGTTACATGGTATGACTGATAGTGGGTATTGTTGGCCGCGACTAGCAAAGGCTCTCATGGCAGACTATGACCTCATTATGCCTGACGCGCGTGGGCATGGCTTATCGGATGGCCCATCGAGTGGCTATATGTCTGACGCGATGGCCGCCGATTTAGCGGTGCTAATTCAAACGCTCCAACTAAACCAACCCATTATTCTCGGCCATTCGATGGGCGCAATGACCGCCGCGTCATTGGCGGCCACCTTTCCCCATTTGGTCAAAGCAATTATTTTGGAAGATCCTGGTTGGTGGGCTAGTTACGAACCTGCCACCGAAAAGGAGCAAGCCAAACAGATTAAGCAATGGCAACGCACCATTCTCAAAAATAAAAATCAACCTTTTGATGCTATTGCGCGGGATGGTCGGCGTAAAAATCCAACCTGGGATAAAACTGAATGGTATTCTTGGGCGCAGTCAAAGAAACAGGTCAACCCCAATTTGACCTCGGTCATACGGGAAGTCCCGCCACCATGGCGGGAGATAGTGCCACAAATCAGTTGCCCTACTTTGCTCATCACCGCCGACCCCGCCCTGGGCGCGATTGTGACTCCCGAAGTAGCGGCTGAATTTGCCACCCTTTGCCCCCAGGCCCAAACGGTTTTCATTCCTAACGCCGGTCATTGCATCCGCCGCGAACAGTTTGAGGTGTTCATGGCGACTGTTAAACCATTTTTACAACAAGTTACAATTAATTTGCAAGTGGAATAAATTCCACCTGTAAATTTTCAGGTGATAAGGCCAGCCATTATAAGGTTTTGAACCTTATAATGGCTGGCACCGTATTTAAGCCTAGATGTACTAGGAGTGCAAACCTTCAGGTTTGCCCCACCATAAACGGACAAACCTGAAGGTTTGCACTCCTATGAGGAATTTGACCCATTATGCACCTTGCCCTCATTGGCATGTCGGGTATTGGTAAAAGTTATTGGGCTAGTAAATTAGCCGAAATGGGGTTTGAATATTACGGTTGTGATGATTTAATTGCGGCCAAATTATGGCCTGACCTGAATGACTCACATGACCGTTTACTCGCCATGGCAAATTGGATGGGCTTTCCCCATGACAACTACTATGAACCACGCGCCGCCCAATATTTGGCCTATGAAGTGGAGGTCATGCAGGAGTTAATTGAGAAGCTCCACCACGCTTCGCCCGACCAAAAACTTGTAATTGATACTACGGGCAGTGTGGTTTATGTCGGCGCGGCGGTTTTGACCGAGCTAAAAAAGCAGGCCACCCTCATCTATTTAGCCATCACGCCAGAAGTACATCAACGAATATTACAAAAATTTTGGGAGCATCCCCGCCCCATTATTTGGCAAAACCACTTCCAACAAGCCGCTGATGAAACAGAAACCCAAGCCATTGAACGTTGTTATCCCGCTCTATTGAACTACCGTCAACAGCTGTATCAACATTACAGTGATATCATCATTCCCTACGAGACGCATCAGCAATTTGACCTCACCGCTACTGATTTTTTACAACTCATTAACATACGCAAAACGCCAGAATAAATTCCCCCTTAAGACTTACGCAAAAGCCAAGTCTACCTCCCTTAATCCCCCCGACATCGGGGGGAGATGTTGCTCCATCTCCTTTATCCCCGTATGGGGATACGTTGGGGGATTTTATTCGCGTAGCCTTTATCTACAATTTAGGACTTACGCAGAACCCTCACCCCGACCCTCTCCCACAGGGCGAGGGAGTAATACTTCCCTCCCTTTGGGGGGGATTTTGCCTTTTTGCGTAAGTCCTACAATTAATGGGAGTCGCAATGTCTAACCAATCAAACCTACTTAAGGGACAAATCGCCGTCGTCGCGGGGGCCACGCGCGGCGCGGGCCGAGGCATTGCTTGCATGTTAGGCGAACTAGGGGCTACGGTTTATTGCACCGGGCGCAGTGTGCGCGGGCAATTAGCCAGTGGTCAGCAACGGCCAGAGACAATTGAGGAAACAGCGGAAATGGTTACGAGTTATGGCGGCGTGGGGATTGCGGTACAGGTTGACCATACCGTTGAGGCGCAAGTAGCCGCTCTATTTGCGCGGGTGCAAGCGGAACAGCAAGGACGACTTGATATTTTGGTGAATGATATTTGGGGCGGAGATGAGTTAGCCGAGTGGGGTAAACCCTTTTGGGAGCAAAATATTGAGCAGGGATTGCTCATGCAGCAACGCGCCGTCCATACCCATATTATTACTAGTCATTACGCTGCACCCCTGATGGTGGCGCAAAAACGGGGATTAATTGTGGAAATTACGGATGGTCATACCGTAGACTATCGAGGCAACTTTTTTTATGATTTAGCAAAATCTACCGTTATTCGCCTAGCATTTGCCATGTCGGAGGAGTTGCGTCCCCATCACGTTACCGCTTTAGCCGTTACGCCAGGTTTTTTACGCTCGGAGGCCATGTTAGATTTATTTGGCGTGACCGAGGCGAATTGGCAAGAGGGCGCGAAAAAAGACCCTCATTTTATTGCCTCAGAAACACCCTATTTTGTGGGACGGGCAGTGGCGGCTCTGGCGGCTGACCCTAAAGTGGCGCGCAAAAGCAGCCAAGCCTTAAGCTCTTGGGATTTGTCAGTTGAGTATGGTTTTAGCGACCTGGACGGGCAACAACCTCATTGGGGTCATTATTTTGCTACCCATGTTATTGTAGAGAGTGACGTTTTCAGAGGCTAAAATTTTTCCACACTATGATAACCCTCACTAATCTCAGTTATACCTACCCCAACGCGACTCAACCCATCCTTGACCACCTTAATTTACACGTGCCTCCAGGCGAGTTGACGCTACTTATTGGCGCGTCAGGTGCGGGCAAATCCACCTTATTACGCTGTCTTAATGGCCTCGTGCCACACTTTAGCGGTGGGCAGATCAGTGGGCAGATTTTGGTCAATGGCCTTAACCCGATTGAGGCGGCACCCCACGTGATGAGTCGGCATGTGGGCTTTGTTTTTCAAGACCCCGAAGCCCAATTTGTAATGGATAGGGTGGAGGATGAAATTGCCTTTGCTTTGGAAAATGCCGCCATGCCGCCCCAGGCCATGCGTCTGCGGGTGGAGGAAGTGTTAGATTTATTGGATTTGTCCGCCCTACGGCAACGACGGCTTGATACCCTTTCAGGGGGCGAGAAACAACGGGTGGCGATTGCGGCGGTGATGGCTTTGCGCCCACAATTGTTGTTATTGGATGAGCCAACTTCGCAACTTGACCCGAAATCGGCTGAAGATGTATTACAAGCTCTGGTGCGGTTGAACCATGATTTAGGGCTGACAATTATTTTGGCCGAGCATCGCCTAGAGCGAATTTTGCCCTTTGCCGACCAATTAATTTACTTACCGCCAATAAGCGCGCCGCCGTTGATGGGGGCGCCGCGTGATATTTTACCCCAAGTGCCGCTTAAACCACCATTGCTGATTTTGGCCGAGGCTTTGGCTTGGCAGCCGCTGCCCTTGACGATTAAGGAGGGGCGGCGATTTAGTGCAGCCATGAGCCAGCCCGCCGTCAACCGTCAGCGTTCAGCCGCCCTGCCCCAGCGAGAAACGTATCTCCAGGCCGAACAGCTTGTGGTAAATTACGAAAAGCAAGCGATATTACATGATGTTAGCTTAAGCGTAAGTTCGGGTGAAATTGTGGCTCTTATGGGGCGGAATGGCGCGGGAAAAACGACTCTGTTAAAAAATTTGGTCGGCCTGATGCGACCTCAGCGTGGGCGGGTGATGGTGGCGGGGCGGGATATTGCTTCATTAGATGTAGCCACTATTTGCCAGGACGTGGGCTATCTGCCCCAAGACCCTAATGCGTTGCTTTTTGCGGAGACGGTATTAGAGGAACTTTATATTACTTTACGTAATCACAATATGTTAGAGGATAGCGAAAAACTGTCTATGCGAAAATATATCGACCCCATGACCTTGCTGACGCGCTTAGGTCTGGCTGATAAGGCGGGACATTATCCCCGTGATTTGAGCGTGGGCGAACGGCAACGAGTCGCGTTGGCGACGATTATGGTGACCAAACCGCGAGCTTTGCTGTTAGATGAGCCGACGCGCGGCTTAGATTATGAGGCGAAACATGAGTTACTTACTTTGCTGCAAAGTTGGCGCGCTGAGGGCATGGCGATATTGATGATTACGCATGATGTCGAATTGGCGGCAATGGCAGCTGACCGCGTGATAGTGTTGAGTCAGGGTGAAATTATCGCCACAGGCACAGCCGCGGAAGTTTTAGCTCCCTCGCCCCTCTTTGCCCCACAAGTGGCGCGCCTCTTCCCTAATACAGGTTGGCTCACCGTGGCGGACGTTTTAGGAACTTGAAAATTTTCAGGGGCTGGTGATGGAGTCCAAACATGAGTCATCCCATATTTAACATTCATACTGATACTGATTATAAGAAAATCAGCGTGAATCTGTTTGTATCCGCGTCCTATACTGGATTTTAAATGAGAATTACACTTTCCCCATGTCACTCTGAGCGAAGCGAAGAGTCCCTGCAACTTTGACTTAAAAGTGAG
>JAIFLK010000300.1 GCA_020049115.1 Chloroflexota bacterium
CAGAAAATAAACGGGAAGATATGCGCCAAATTTTCGGCACAACCTTACAGAGTATGCTATTTTTGACCATGCCCGCGACGGTTGGCCTCATCATGTGGGGTGAGCCAATTGTTAGGCTATTGTTGCAACGGGGCGAATTTACCGCCGAGTCGACTCAGGCTACGGTGTGGGCATTACAATTTTTTGCACTCGGCTTAATTAGTCATTCGATTGTGGAGATTGGGACACGCGCGTTTTATGCGCTGAAAAATACGAAAACTCCCGTTATGATTGCGGTGGTGGCAATGGCGATGAATGTGGGTTTGAGTCTGATATTTATGCGGCTCTTTGCCTGGTTAGGCTATGCGCCGCATGGCGGTTTGGCGTTAGCAAATTCTATGGCGGTGACGGTGGAGTTGGTGATATTGCTAAAATTATTACAGCCTGAAATGGGTGGGGTTGTGCCGAGTGGTTTTGGGGTGAGTGCGGCTAAAATGGTTTTAGCGACAGTGGGTATGGGGCTAGTGTTACTCTTTATGCCAAATCAAGGCAATGTCATGGCCGTCATGGGCATTGCCATTGGCGGGGTGGTTTATTTGGGGCTGGCGTATGCGCTAGGGTTGCGCTGGCGGGGATAACGCAAACATCTGTCGCAATAAACCAAAGATGATTTGGGGGGTTTGAATGGAATACTCAGTAATATCAATAATCGCCGTTTGGCCTTCCAACGCCAAAAATCGCCACGACATGCCAGTGGTTACGATGCCATAAATTGTCTTAACTTCAATTTGTTGCTGCTGGTTAAACATGGCCGCCGCGACCATTTCGGCTAAACATTGAGCAATCCCGCCCGTAATGTTATCGTTTTTCGCCTCTACCGCCACACAAACGGGCGCGGTGATGGCTAACTGTTCAGGATTATGACA
This sequence comes from Chloroflexota bacterium, assembly GCA_020049115.1. Taxonomy (GTDB): domain Bacteria; phylum Chloroflexota; class Anaerolineae; order 4572-78; family J111; genus JAIFLK01. The sequence continues at coordinate 906 of JAIFLK010000300.1, forward strand.
GATTAGGTAATCACACCGCCCCCGTAACCCTTTACTGTCATCAACATTAAATTCAACGCCTGAAAATAAGCTAATGGCATCATGGTGTAATAATTTGAACTCTGTGAGTAGGGGCGCAATGAGTAACTCTGATAATTTGAACTCTGTGAGTAGGGGCGCAATGAGTAACTCTGACCGCGCTTTTTCCGTATTCATGTTTAAGGCTAAAGGTAAATAACGTTTCAGCGTGTCGGCTAAATGTGCAGGCAAGGGGTATTCAGGTAAAGTGGTGAATAGCGGACGGTCTTCTATTAAATGAAGGCCAAAAAGTTGTTTTAATTGGGGAATCGTAAAATCACTGTAGGCCATGAATGGTTACTCCAAATGTTTAGACCTGCAAGGTTTTGAAAACCTTGTAGGTCTAAAAACTTACTCATTATTCATTAATTTACAACGCCCTAACCAACGTATAGACCGCCACCCATAGCCCTAATTGAATGACCACCGCGCTGGCCCAGGCAAAATAAGCGGCTAACCGTTCATTACGATAAGCCATGCCACCTAGAACAGTGTTCAGGGCTAACATGCCCGCGCCGACGAGGGGAAAGAGGAATAAGAGGGCTTTGTCGGCGGTGCGATAAACTTGGCCGACTAAATTAAATTGTAACGGGACAAGTTGGGGCAGGTTGGGAAACATAAAGGCCAGATAACCAAATAACATGAGGCAAATTAACAATCCCACGCTGAGAAACCCCCACGTTAATTTATCGGCTAAAATGGGAATGTTAAAAGGCCAGTTACGGTGGAGTTCCGTTTTCCATTGTTGGGTGGGCTGTAGCTCTTGGCGGATTTTCCAGGCTTGCAGAAAGGCTTCGGTTTCTAACGGCGAGACGTAATACGATTGGTGTGGCGTAATAATAAGCAAGCTATTGGCGAGGGGTGTCGTGGTAAAAAATTGCGTTGGCCCATAGCCTAACACTTGGCCTGAGCCAAACCGTAGCCCCAGGAGATTAAAACCTCTGAACTCCAATGGGGCGGGTAAATTTTTAGCCGAAATAATTTGTTCAATTTCGTTAAAGGGAATGGGCTGTTGGGCAAAGCCCCATTGAATCATAATGCCATTGCGACTCACCTGGTAGCGTAATTTGAAACTTAATATCGCCCAGCCCACCGCCACCACCATCACCGCGAGATTGATAAGAATAGCCAAAAATAGCATGAAAATTGTGGCTAAATTCTCTTGCTGAGGCAGACGATTGAGCAAAAAGGCGATAATGAGACTACATATTAAGATGACAGCTAGCGCGCTGTAACCATTGCGGGTTGGGTGAGGATAAAAAGTCATAATGAGTTATGAGTTATGAGTTATTGATAGGCCAGCCTTTATAAGGTTCAAAACCTTATAAAGGCTTAAGCCCTCATAACTCATAATTTCCATTGTTTTAAAGTGTTAAATTGGTCAGAGGCGGTCATGTCTAAATTAAGGGGCGTAATGGAAATGAGGTTATTTTCCACTGCCCAAATATCGGTGCCAGGGTCGGCAATGCCTTTGGGAGGCAAACCACCAATCCAATAATAAGGGCGGCCGCGCGGGTCTTGGCGGCGAACCAACTCATCGCGATAGACGCGGCGACCTAAACGGGTAAATTCAATGCCCTTAATCTCCGCCCAGGGAACGTTAGGAAAATTAACATTAAGAAAAGTGTGTGGTGGTAGCCCATGTATCATAACCTGTTGCGCCAGCCGCGCACAAAATGCCGCAATCGGCGCATAGTCAATTTCTTGCTCTAGTCGCTTGGCATCCAATTCCTCCGTCACGGCAGACCCCATTTCATGGTCGCTCACCTTACGGGAAAAAGCAATCGCAGGCAAGCCCTCAATCACACCCTCCACTGCCGCTGCCACTGTACCAGAGTAAAATACATCAAAACCCAAATTTGAACCATGATTGATACCCGAAACCACCATCTCAGGCCGCCGTTCTGTTAAGCCTAATAACGCCAACGCCACACAATCAGGCGGCGGGGCAGTGGAGACAAAACCCTCTGTGCCGTCAGCTAACTTAATACGGTCAGCCCGTAATGGTTTGTGCAGGGTTTTGGGATGTCCCGAAGCCGACCAATTTTTATCAGGCGCAATAAGCAAAGTTTCGGCTATGGTATCTAAGGCGTGTTTCAACGGCATCAGCGCGGGGGCTTTAATACCATCATCATTAGTAACTAGAATTAACATTTTGAGTGAAGTCCCCACATGAGCCATTATAAGGTTCTAAACCTTATAATGGCTAACTAATTATGACTTTCCTGAAGCTAAACAACTGGACTTAAGGTCACATGGTAAAGGTAAAACGTAACTTTCCTTATCTTCTTCCTTTGGCTCTTCCTTTTTATGGCTGATATAAATGGGTACAGGCTGACTTTTAGTTTCATTGCCTGCTGAGTCATAAGCAACCACTTGCAGGACATGAGTTTCCGTGTAGCCCCCATCAGCCGTACTCATCAAGGCCATGCCACCTGAGAATACCTTTTGATAACCGACCATAACATCTGTTGTTTTACCCGCCGCATCAGTCACCGCCTGGGTTATGGGTAAAACTTCACTGAGCGTAATGGCGATTTGGCGTACCGTGCCATCAGCTTGCAGGTAATTTTGTGGAATAACTACAGGGGCTTCAGGGCGCACGGGTTGGTCAACCATCTTAATATTCCAACGAAAAGTATAAGGTACAACAGTCGTATCACCCACTTTTGCCCCATCAATCCGATATTCCACCCGATTCATGGAGAAATTATCCACTGCGTCCACTTGCAAGTTAATCCATTCGTCATCTTCCAGCGTATATTGTTTGTAAGGTTCAGGGTTGATGATGTTCACCGTCGGCACTGTATTATCCACTGTTACTTGCACCACCCGCCGTTCTACTGATTGGTCATTTCGTAATACCGTTAATTGCAGGGTATACAAACCTTCACGCATGTTGGTCGTATCCCACACCTCTAACGGCATGGCTTGCCCTTGATTATTATGGTCAGTGCCTAATTGTTGCCATTCCGTCGGGTTTAAGCCTCGCCCATATTCCAAGCGATAAAGCTGCATGTTTTCGGCTTGCACATTACCCGTAATAACAACTTGTCCCTTCACATATTGATAGGGTCGCGGGTTCAGAATGGCAATCGGCCCTAAATCCACAATGCCCGCCGAGTCGTCATATTCCGTTGGTGGTTGGGGAATTTCATTTTCTCGCACCCAATCCGCCGCCACTGCGGGATAAACCTCATAAATACGCGTTTCCACCTTTTCGGGTGGTGTATTGGCGGTGGCTAATTTGCCGTTTTCCTTATTAATCCGAAATGGTTGATGAATGTTATCTTGCGTTTTAGGCTCTGTTCCCGTTAAGAAAAGTTCCGTTATCGTTTGGTCGCTATATTCCGTTGGCAATAACCCTGACAACGCATCAACCGTAATACGAGTTAAGCCGCTTGGCTCAGTCCAATCTTCAACGGGTTTATCCTTAAGATAATACAACATGACATCATGCCAAATTGGAGCCGCGCCCGTTAAACCCGTCACATCCTTCATGGGGGTGTTGTCATTATTGCCCACCCACACCGCCACCGCCAATTGCGGGGTAAAACCCACCGTCCAATTATCACGGAAATTATTAGTTGTTCCCGTCTTTGCAGCAATGGGACGGTCTTCAAAATCTCGTTTCAAATCGCTATCCAAACCAAAGGCGATGGCGCGAGCATTATTATCTGACAAAATATTGGTCATCATGTAAGCCAATGCGGGGTCAACCACTTGTTCAGTGGTGGGTTCGCGATATTCATAAATCACCCCTCCGTTATTATCCTCCACCCGCAGAATGGACACGGGGTCAAGGGCGCGGAACCCAGGGCGACGGTTAATATCAGAGACAGGTTTGCCTGCCATCGTGCCTAAATTGGCTAAGACACTGTAAGCATACGCCATATCAATCGGCTTCACCTCGCCCCCCCCCAACGTTAAGGCCAAACCGAAGTAATCTTCCGTTAGGGTCGTAATACCCATGCGATGTGCGGTGGCAATGGTATTTTTCACCCCCGCTTTTTCCATCACCCACACGGCGGGAATGTTATAGCTACGGGCGAGCGCATTACGCAAGCGCACGGGGCCATGATATTTACGGTCGTAATTTTCTGGTACATACGGTGGATTGGGATAATCATTAAACGATTGGCGCACATCCATGACCATCGTGGCGGGGTTATAAACGCCTTGCGAATAAAGCGTTAGATAACCAAATGGCTTAAACGATGAGCCTGGCTGACGGCCTGGGTCAGTGGTACAAACATTCACATTGCCATCATTTTTCTCATCCCAATAATCAATGCTGCCGACTAGGGCTAAAATCTCGCCCGTGCGCGGCCGAATTGCCACGACACAAGCATTGGAGGCATCATGTTCCTCTTCCGTCAATTTCTTAATTTGATTACGGGCAATTTCTTGCGCTTTATTGTGCAAATCCAAATCAATCGTCGTATAGACCCGCAAGCCGCCGCGATAAATCAACTCTGGCGGATACATGCCTTCCAATTCCTTACGCACATGCAACGCAAAATGCGGCGCAATAATACTAAAGCGGTCTTGATGTTCTTCCCGATATTTCAAGAGTTCGTTATAAACCGTATCCGCTTCCGCTTGCGTTATCACGCCTTCCTCTTGCATCCGATTCAGGGTGATTTTTTGGCGAAATTTGGCTTTCTCACCACTGTTAATTGGGTTCAGATAAGGAAATTGGGGAATGGGAGCTAACATGGCACATTCGGCCTTCGTCAGCGCGCTGACAGGTTTATCAAAATAAACCCGCGCCGCCGCGTCAATGCCATACGCTAAATTACCATAGAAATTAGTGTTAAAATACCACTCCAAAATTTGGTCTTTTTGAAAACGGCGCGTAATTTCACTCGCCAAAATCAATTCTTTGATTTTTCGGGTATAAGAAAGTTGTGTCCGTTCATCTTTATCAATCAAAATATTCTTAATCAACTGTTGGGTAATCGAGCTACCCCCTTGCACCGAACCGCCCTGTAAATTTTGCACAAAAGCGCGGCCAATCCCTTCAACGTCAAAACCCGCGTTCTGATAAAAGGTTTTATCCTCCAATATAATGGTGGCTTCGCGGCAAAATTCGGGGATTTCATTCAGGCGCACATAGTTACGGTCACCGAACAACGGGTCAAACATTTCATATAAGACCACTTTACCCGTACGGTCAAGGATTTTTGTGGTCTCAAAATTTTGTTGTTTGGTTTGAATGGTAGTCGGGTCGGGCAGCTGCTTGGCAAAACTGTCATAAACGGCATACGCCGAACCCACCGCGCCCAGCGTAACAAGAGCAAAAGCCACTACTAAAGCCGCTACCACCATAATGGCAAGGTTCATGACATAAAGATAAATTTGCGGGCGTTGTTCAAACAGTCGCCGCCGCCGCCGACGGGTTATCATCACTTTACGGTTAATTTGCATTATATCTAAGGAGTGCAAACCTTTAGGTTTGCTCATTTGTAGTACAGCAAACCTGAAGGTTTGCACTCCGTAAGCTAAAGTTCTTGTATATTATTTAACGCCCCAATGAGTCAGACAAGAATGTCTGACCTACGGTAGAACAGACATTCTTGTCTGTTCATGGCAGCACAGTATCTAACTAATTCCCTTAAGCTATTCATGCTTTAGGTTAAAAACATGGTTATGGTATCAGAAATGCAGGCGTTGGGCAAATGATTTGCTAAGGTGCTAAGTTTATTGGTATATGCGCGCCTCAGGCCAATTTTGACTCCTATTTAACCTCATGCTACATTGAATTTATTATTTAGACCTGCAAGGTTTCCAAAACCTTGTAGGTCTCCTCACAGGAGAGATGCCATGTTAGATGCGATTATTACGGCGGGGGGAACAATGTCCCCCAGTGACCCTTTATTTGCCTTAACGGGGGTGGAGAAAAAAGCCTTGGTACCATTACTAGGGAAACCCATGATTGCTTGGGTGCTTGAGGCGTTAGTCGGCTCAGGCTTAGTGGAAAATATCTTAATTGTCGGCCTTAAAGAGGGCGATATTGATACGGGCGGGCGACCCATTCATTTTATTATGCCCAATAAAGATGAAGATGCCGTTACCAACGCGCTCATTGCCCGTAATGAATTGCGGCGGATTAATCCCACAGTGCAAAAGTTTTTACTCTGCCCTTCCGATATTCCTTTAATTACGCCCGCGTCCATCCAAAGTTTTGTGGCTGAATGTGGCTCCATGTCCGCCGATGCTTATTATGCGGTGGTGGACGAGGCGACCATGGAGGCTGCATTTCCCAACTCGAAACGCACCTACATTCCTTTTAAGGATGGGCGATACACCAGCGGTGACATATTTTTGCTTAATGCTCACCTTGAACCCGATATGAAACTCATGCGGGCAATTGTTGGCTCACGTAAAAATTATTTCCAACAAATTCGCATGTTTAGTATCCCTTTCATTGTGCGCTTTTTACTGCGGCGCATGCCCATTTTTGAAGCGGGGGCTGAGGCCGCGCGGCGGGCGGGTTTGGGGCAAGGGCGCATCGTGGTCACTCGCCATGCCGAGATTGCCATGGATTTGGATAAGCCACATCATTACCATCTCATTAAGGCCATGCTAGAGGCGCGCTAGTAGAGACAAGGCATGCCTTGTCTCTACTAGCGATTGACAAAATCCCCGTAGCCTTGTATGATTTTTGCCATGTTTCTTATCTAAAGCATTTGCTGCTGGAGTCCAAATCTTTAGATTTGACTGTCAAATCTAAAGATTTGGACTCCAGCAAGTCAAAAACCTAATTTTATACTGCCTATCAAATGAAAATTACACTTTTGGCATAGGAGTCCGCAATCATTTGCGGACAGCCCGCAAAGAATTGCGGACTCCTGATTGTTACTATGAACGTGTAACTCTCAAATAAAATGCAGTATAGCATATTTTCTGGAGTTAATCTTGAGTCACAATTTTTATGTTCCTAAAAAAGCGATGGCAATTGTTGCCCACCCTGACGACATTGAATTTTCTTGTGCTGGTACGATTGCCCGTTGGGTCAAAGCAGGGGCGGAAGTAGCTTACGTTTTATGTACGAGTGGCGACGTGGGTATTGCCACGCCAGGCATGACCAAAACCCGCGCCACTGAAATTCGCGAGGCCGAGCAATTGGCTGCGGCCAAAGTGGTGGGCGTGAATGAAGTGATTTTTCTGCGTGAACCTGACGGCATGGTAGAAAATACCATGAGTCTTCGCAAACGATTGGTACGGGAGATTCGCCGTTTTCGCCCCGAAGTGGTCATCACCACTGACCCAACGGCCTTATGGGTGGGGGATAATTACATCAATCACCCTGACCATCGGGCGGTGGCGTGGGCAGCGGTAGATGCGGTTTTCCCTGCGGCAGGGCAGCCTAATTTGTTTGAGGAGTTGGCTGATGAGGGGTTGACCGCGCATAAAGTGCGTAAGGTCTATGCGCTCAATTGGTCAACGGCGGACTTTTTTGTGGATATTACCGAGACGATGGACATGAAGGTTGAGGCGTTACGCCAACATGTTAGCCAAATGAGTGGCTTTGATTTTGAATCGATGTTACGGGAACGCGCGGCGGAATTAGGCAAGGGTAAAGAGATGGATTACGCGGAGGGTTATCGTGTAGTGACGTTGGTCAGTGATGAAGATTTTGCGAAATTGAACGGCGCGGATAAGTAGCAAATTCATACCTGTATAATGAATTGTGAAATAAAGAAGGCCACTACCTTTTAAGATAGTGGCCTTCTTTATTTTAGTCATCGGATGAGTGCCAGTCATCCGATGACTAGGACGAACTCTATTTCTTGCGGTGATATTTCGCAATGTCAAAGGCGACTGCGCCGACAATAATCACCCCTTTGATGATTTGTTGCCAGTAAGGGTTGACCCCGATAAAGGTCAGACCGTAGTTGATAACCCCGAAAATGACCACCCCCGCCAAAATTCCTGGCACGGTGCCGATACCGCCAGAGGTGGAAACACCGCCGACCACACAGGCCGCAATCGCATCAAGCTCGTAGGAGTTACCGTAATTATTCGTTGCGCCACCCGTGCGAGCCGCTTCTAATACCCCTGCCAAGCCATACAACGCCCCTGCGAAGGCGTAAATGCCAATCAGATTCAGGCCGACATTGATACCCGACACTTTGGCCGCTTCACGGTTGCCACCAATGGCGTACATGTTCTTGCCAAAGGTGGTTTGGTTAAATAAGACCCACGTGATGACCGAAACTATCACCGCAATAATCACAATATAGGGTAACGAGAATGGCCCATTAGGGCCGATAAACCCTGTCCCGATATTGGTAAAATCAGGCCGCAAACCCCCAATGGGTTGGGAGCTATTGGGTGGTAAGTCAAAATAAATGGAGTTCATGCCGTAAACAATGACCGTCATGCCCAGTGTCGTAATAAAGGGCGGCACGTTGAGGCGAGCGATAATTCCCCCATTCACTATGCCTAATATTAAGCTAATAATAAGGGGTATCAGAATGGGGATAATTAAGGGTAATTGAGGTAAATCAGGAAAGAAACGGCGGCTGTATTCAGGTGTTTGTAACATGGAGGCGGATAGCACCGCCGCGAGGCCGACAATGCGCCCCGCCGATAAATCCACGCCACCCGTAATGAGAATTGCCCCTGCGCCTAACGCAATAATCACCCGTGTCGAAATATTAATGAGGATATTGCGGAAGTTGTTAGGGGATAGAAAGTTAATATCTTGCGCGGCAATGCCGATAATCAGGAACACCAACACCACATAAATGGCATTTTCGGCCATCCATTTGCGGGCGGTGACGCTAAAAGGAGGTTGGGTTGGGGTCGCTTGCGTATTTTGCATATATCGTTATCTCCATTGATAGAAAATCAAACAAATTGAGTTGCCAGGCGCATTATTTTTTCCTGGTCGGCATCCTGACGGTTCAAAATTCCCGCCGCTTGTCCCATGCTCATCACTAAAATGCGGTCAGAAACGCCTAATAATTCAGGCATTTCGGAAGAAATCACAATGACCGCTTTGCCCATATTAGCTAGTTCAAAGATGAGCGAATAAATTTCAAATTTAGCCCCCACATCAATGCCGCGCGTGGGTTCATCTAATATTAACACATCTGGCTCGGTTAAAAGCCAGCGCGCTAACAACACTTTTTGTTGATTACCGCCTGATAAATTAGCAATCAAGGTCTTAACGGTAGGTGTTTTGACCCGTAATCGGGCGATATTTTCGTCCACATCTTTACGGCACAGGGCGTAGTTGATGAAGCCAAATCTGTTGGAATATTTCTTTAGATTGGCAATAATCGTGTTGTCATGCACCGACATGGTGGGGATAATGCCTGAGACGCGGCGTTCTTCGGTCAAGAGGGCGATTTTGTGCCGCTTGGCATCAACGGGCGAGTGAATAGTAACGGGCTGGTCATTAATGGTGATGGTGCCAGAGGCCACCGAACGCAAGCCAAAAATCGCTTCCACTAATTCCGTGCGTTGCGCGCCCACTAAGCCACCAATGCCTAACACTTCGCCCCGCCGTAACTCAAACGAAACATTTTTGAAGGATTTAGGAAAGGTGGAGGTGAGCTTATCCACTTTCATGAGCGTTTGGGCGGGGACATTATTTTTGGGCGGGAAACGGTGGGTTAAATCACGCCCAACCATGCGGTTGATGATTAAATCAATGGTCAACTCTTTCGCCAACCATGTCCCGACATGCTTGCCGTCGCGCATAATGGTCACATCATCTGAAATTTGCAGAATCTCTTCCATCTTATGGGAGATGTAGATAATGGACACGCCTTTGGCGCGCAGACCGTTAATAATTCTAAATAAATGCGCCACTTCCGTTTCGGTCAGCGAGGAGGTTGGCTCATCCATGATGATGATTTTGGAGTTGTAGGAAACGGCTTTGGCGATTTCCATGGATTGAATGTGCGACACGGACAATTCCCCGACGCGAGTTTTGGGGTTAATCTCCATCTGCAAATCATCCATTAACTTCTTGGTGTCAGCAAACATTTTAGCGTGGTCTACCAAGCTGATTGGCCCAAACTTGCGTTGTGGATAGCGACCTAGCCACATATTTTCCATCACATTACGGTGGGGAATGGGGTGCAATTCTTGGTGAATCATGGAAATGCCCGCGTCTAAGGCTTGGCGCGGGTTATCGAACTGAATGGCCTGACCATTTAGGTAGATTTCACCTGTATCGGGAGTGTATAGGCCAAATAAACATTTCATCAGGGTGGATTTGCCTGCGCCGTTTTCACCCATCAGGGCATGAACGGTACCAGGGCGTACCCGCAAAGTTACGTCATCTAACGCTTTGACCCCTGGGAACGACTTGCTGATATGGAGCATTTCTAACATATACTCTTTGTTATTTTGGGTCATAGATTTGATTGAGCCTTTATAAGGTTTTGATAGGAGTTACGTAAACACCTCACCCCAGCCCTCTCCTACGTAGGAGAGGGAGCAAAATCTCCCCCCGATGTCGGGGGGATTAAGGGGGGTAGGCTTGGCATTTGCGTAAATCCTAAAAGAGATTAAAAAAGGGGAAGGGAGTTTCCTCCCTCCCCCTTGATAGTTAGCCTTTATTCAGCATCCTTGATATTATCAAGTGTAACCATTTTGTAAGGCACCCAGACATACTGTCCACCCACAATATCGTAGCCAGTATTATCTTTGCTAGGGGCTTGGCCTTGAGCCAAAGCATAAGCCACCATTAAGGTGGCCTTACCTTGATTCTTGGCATCGTTCAAAACTGTGCCGAGCAGAGTTTTGGCTTTGAGGGCTTCTAAGGCGGGGGCAGTCGCATCAACGCTCACGACAGGCATGTATTTGTCGCCGGTGAAATAGCCCGCCGCTTTGAGGGCTTCAATCGCGCCTAAAGCCATGTCGTCGTTGTTGGCTAACACGGCTTCAATTTTATCACCTTGTGAGCCGAGGAAGGCGGCCATTTTTTCTTGGCCTTTCACGCGGTCCCACATGGCGGTATCTTCAGCTAATTTTTCCACTTGAATCCCCGCATCGGTGACGGCTTTAATTGAAAACTCGGTGCGTAATTCAGCATCTTGGTGGCCAGGTTCACCTTTGAGCATGATATATTGGATTTTACCATCTTTATTTTTATCCGCTTCGGGGTGGGCTTTCCAATAGTTTACTAAAATCGTCCCTTGCATCGTGCCTGATTCTTCGGCTTTCGCGCCGACATAGTACACTTTGTCCCATTTCTTCATGTCTTCAGGTTGGGGTTCGCGATTGAAGAAGACCATCGGAATGTTGGCAGCTTTCGCTTTATCAATCATTACACTGGCCGCGGTGCGGTCAACGGAGTTGATGGCTAAAACTGACATTTTCTTAGAAATAAACAGGTCAACTTGCTCATTCTGGGTGGGTTGAGCATTTTGGCTATCCACAATATCTACCTTAATTTTGCCTTCGGCAGCGGCAGAAATGTTATTGCGAACAGCGGTCATGAAGGTGTCGTCAAATTTATAAATGGCAACCCCAGCGGTCAAATCACCTGCGGCAGGTTTCGCTTCGCCTTCGGCGGGCTTTTCAGGGGCGGGAGTGGCCGCAGCACCACACCCCGCGACTAAACTAACTAAAGCAACAAACATAACAGCGTAAATAAACTTCTTCATTCTTTTTTCTCCTGTGATTAATAAAACGTTGGTGTAAATCAGGGTGGGTACAACCTTGATTTATTAGGAATAATAAAGCATATCAAGCAAAGAACTCAGAACGATAGATTACACCCACCTGTAGGGTCAGCCTTTATAACGTTTCAAACGTTATAAAGGCTTAAATCTTCAAGTGAAATTATACGGATAAGTAGGGTTTAATAATGAGGGGGCAAAGTTGGCTTTACATACCTGAGGCCAGCCTAGTCACGCTCATTGTAACCATGCTTAAGTATATATGCCGCCAAAATTAGGTCAGAGAGGGGCGTAAAACTGCTAGGAGTTACACTGAAAACCTATAATTGGGAGAGCAATGTCATAATGTTCTGCTTAATTGGCTTAAGATGCGTACCCAAACAAGCCCATTCATTGTATACCTTTTCTGCCAATAGTCAAGCCATTTGTATCTAGGGCATGGGTTATATTTAACAATGTTTTGGGGGGGAAATAGGCATGATGTTTTGCGTTCATGGCAGTGGTGTAGTAACATTAACAGTAAATTAACTCAGGAGAACAAAGCGAATTGATAATCCCCTATTGAGAAACCATGAATGACTCCTTTTTGCAGGGGAGTCATTCATTAGAAAGGTAAAGGAATATGAATAACTCATTACAACAAGATAAATCACAAAACAAGAAAGTAAGAATAATTGGCTATGATGTTGCTAGGTCTATCGCTGTAATTGGCATGGTGATGGTCAACTATAAAGTTGTCATGGGGGCAAGTGAAAAGGGACCCAATTGGTTGATTTGGTTAGGGGAATTATTGGACGGACGGTCAGCGGCTACTTTTGTCATCTTAGCAGGTATTGGTATAGCCATGTTTTCGCATCAAAGACGCATAGGTCAAGATAAAGAGCGAATTCGTCAATATCAGCAGACGTTCTTCAAGCGAGCAGTATTTTTGTTTGTGGTTGGTCTACTTTATATGCCACTGTGGCCCGCAGATATATTGCATTTTTACGGTGTCTACATAGCGATTGCGGCACTATTCTTGACTGTGTCAGACCGTCAATTATGGTTAGGCGCAATAGGATTGAGCCTCGCTTATGTTATTTTGATTTTTACTTTTGATTACGAAAAGAATTGGGATTTTTCAACACTCACTTATAGCGATTTTTGGACGTTCTCAGGCATGTTTCGACATACCTTTTTCAATGGATTTCATCCCGTGATACCCTGGCTGGCATTTATCTTTATTGGCATGTGGTTGGGGCGTCAAGAAGTGGAAAGTATTCAAGTTCGCAAACGAATTTTCTGGATAGGCGTTTCAATGGCTGCTACGGCAGAAATACTTTCCTTCACTTTAACCAAAATGGTTCCTAGTGAACTTAGCTTCGCTTTTAGTACAACGCCAATGCCTCCTATGCCTCTTTATATCTTAGCAGGTGCAGGCACAGCAATGATAATCATCATACTATGTCTGGAACTTACATTTCGATACCCCAATGCTCAGATATTTCCCCCTCTCGTAGCCACAGGTCAGTTAGGATTGACCTTGTATGTCGCCCATGTAGTGATTGGAATGGGCTTTCTTGAAATGATTGGACGACTTGAGAATCAGACATTACCTTTTGCTATCATAAGTGCCGCCATTTTTTCTGTTCTAGCCATCATATTCTCATATTATTGGAAAAAACGATTCCAGCGTGGCCCGTTAGAATGGGTAATGCGAAAAGTGACGGAATGAGCCTGAAAATGACAAAAACCGCCCAACAAAGCGGGCAAGGCACACTTTGTTAATTGGCAACAAAATATACTGCGCGAGGGCATAACTTAAACTTTTGTGTCTTAGCGACTTCGTGTCTTGGCGTTGAAATTTTAACGCCAAGACACGAAGTCGCTAAGGGTAAAAATATGCAATTTATGACCTCGTGCAGTATAGTCAAAGCAAATACAATTTGGTAGCAAATACTTGTGTTTGTATGCTTTTACTGTATAATTAAGGTCATGAAACTTAGCGCATACGCCAAAAAAATAGGCATTAGTTACGATACGGCCTTACGGTGGTTTAAGGCAGGTAAAATAGCAGGTTATCAAGCTGATACGGGGACGATTATTGTTACTCAAGATGACCCTAAAGAATTGGCACAAAAAATAGCCATTTATGCTCGCGTGTCATCAGCTGAAAATCGCCCTAACTTGGATAGCCAAGCCGATAGACTTATCAGTTATTGTGCGGCTAGAGGGTGGCAAGTTCACACGGTGGTTAAAGAAATTGGCTCAGGGGTGAATGATAGCCGTCCCAAATTGTTAAAACTACTGAGTGACCCCACGATAACGATTATTGTGGTTGAACATCAAGACCGTTTAACTCGCTTTGGTTTTAAGTACATGGAAACCTTATTAGCCTTGCAAGGTCGCCGCGTGGAGATAGTGAGTTTAGCCGATAATGGACATGAAGATTTGTTAGGGGATTTAACCTCCATTATTTATTCATTTTGTGCCAGGTTATACGGACAACGCCGCGCCAAGCGCAAAACAGAAAAGATAATCCTTGAATTAGAAAGCACCCATGAAGAAAGCCCTGCCGAACCTGAAACTGAATGAGGCCAATGCGGTCAAGTTAGAGCAATTAGACCAACTCGCAACGGGTTACATGGCGTTGGTTCAACGCTATGTTGACCATATCTTTGGTATGGAGCTAAAAGAGGCGCGGAAGTTTGACGATATTCCTGCAATAGAAACCGCCCTGTCCGCCCGTTGGCAACGGTGCGCCTGGCAACAGGCTGTTGGCATGATGCGTTCATTTTACAGCAATGAACGAACCAACAAGCCTGTTTTGTCTAACCTGACCTTACAAGGAAACGCGAATGTTATCTTGCTTGAGCCGTCTAACACGGAGACGTTTGATTATTGGTTACGAATTAGTACCTTAGAGAAAGGCAACCCTCTTCGTATTCCCATTACGCTTTATCCCAAAGCCCGTCACACTTTAAGCGAAGGTAAGTTATGTTCAGGTGTAACCCTTAACAAACAGGACGGGGTCTGGTACGCCACGTTGGTCGTTGATTTGCCCCAAACGAAACCGCAACCTGACGGAACATTAGTCGGCATGGATTTAGGCATTGTTAATGTGATAACCACCTCACAAGGCCAACAATTTGGGCAATTTTCAGAAATACTTAAACGGCGGGTAGAAAAATCAACCCAAAAGAAACGGCGTAAGATGAAGTTAAATGCTTGTCTTAAGAAAAAAGGTCGGCCACCTGTTTCGTTGGTGGATAAAAAATTCTCTCGTTTTATTAAGAATGAGCTAGGCCGCACCTTTAACCAATTCATTAAGATATTGCCACCAAGCGTAACGGTGGTGTTAGAAAATCTCAGCGTTAAGACCATGCGCTTTAAGTCCCGCTTAATGAACCGTATCTTATCGGCCTCGCAATTGGGTTATGCCACCCAACGATTACGGGAAAAGTTAGATTCGGCTCATATTCGTTACAGTTCAGTGGTGGCGGCCTACTCTAGTCAAGAATGTTTTCACTGTGGTTTCGTGGACGCTGATAATCGTCCTAACCAAGCCACATTTCGTTGTACTTATTGTGGTCATCATGACCATGCGGATGCCAATGCCAGCAAAGTGTTGACCAAACGTTTTGGCGATACTGAATTGTCAGGCTTGGCCGATTACCGCGAAGTAAAAACCATTTTGTTACATCGTTTTTATGGACAAAATGCCGATGCCCGTAGTGTATCGGGTGGGCTAGAACCGCTTGTGAAACACAAGTCGAGAGATAACCGTAAGGTGACGGTCAATCAGCCCACTTTAACATCCTTTTGTAGCTTGCGTCATTTGCGTACAAAAGGGGTAACTATACAATAAAACATACTTGGAGAAATACAAATGAAAGCCATCGTTTTTACCGAATACGGTTCACCCGATGTATTACAATTTAAAGAGGTCGCTAATCCGACCCCTAAAGAGAATGAAGTTTTAATAAAAGTTCACGCCGTCGCCACCAACGCCGCTGACTGGCATCTCATGCGCGCCGACCCATTTCCTGTGCGATTTATGTTAGGGCTGTTCAAGCCAAAATATAACATTCTTGGCATAGATGTGGCGGGGCGGGTGGAAGCCGTTGGGAAAAAAGTCACCCAGTTTAAGGTGGGTGATGAGGTTTTTGGCGATTTGTCGCGGTGTGGCTTTGGCGGTTTTGCCGAGTATGCATGTGCAACGGAAGAATTTTTAGCCTTGAAACCCACCAACATGAGCTTTGAACAGGCCGCCGCCGTCCCCACAGCGGGAGTCACCGCCTTAGCAGGTTTGCGCGATAAAGGGCAGATTAAGGCGGGGCAAAAGGTGTTGATAAATGGCGCATCAGGTGGGGTTGGCACATTTGCGGTGCAGATTGCCAAATCTTTCGGGGCGCATGTGACGGGGGTCTGTAGCACACGTAATCTGGACATGGTACGTTCTATTGGGGCTGACGAGGTGATTGATTACACTAAGGAAAATTTTACCCAAAAAGGGCAAAAATATGACCTCATTCTGGCCGCCAATGGCTATCATTCCATTTGGGATTATAAACGAGTCTTAACGCCTACAGGCCGTTATGCCATGACGGGCGGGGCTAATGCCCAAATGTTCCAAGCCTTAACCCTCGGCCCATTGATTTCCATGATGGGCAGCCAGAAAATGGGTAACACTGCGTGGAGTCCCAACCAAAAGGATTTGCTAGTGATGAAGGAACTACTGGAAGCGGGTAAAGTGACCCCCGTTATAGACCGCCATTACCCTTTTAGCCAAACGGCGGACGCGATGCGCTATCTGGAGGCGGGGGCTAAGGGAAAAGTCGTCATTACGGTGGTGGCATAATAGACATTATACCGATTTAATGATTTTCGTAGGGGCAAGCACAAGGCATTGCCCCTACGAAAATCATTAAATCGGTATAAACTCTAATGTTTTAGCTGAATAAGGCCAGCCTTTATAAGGTTCAAAACCTTATAAAGGCTTAAACCATCCAACCCTCTCCTATACTCAGTATATCAAGATTTGTCACCCTCACCCCAGCCCTCTCCCAAAGGGCGAGGGAGTCTCTTGTCTCCCCTCTCCCTTTGGGAGAGGGGCCACCCCAGCCCTCTCCCAAAGGGCGAGGGAGTCTCTTGTCTCCCCTCTCCCTTTGGGAGAGGGGCGGGTTTGTGGCGCAAAGCTGAAGCGTTGCGACTCCAATTTGTCCCCTCACGCAGTATAGACATTTACCGAAAGGAATAACTAATGAACGAATTTATTAATTTAATGGAAAAAGTCGAGAGTTCAGGCACATTTTCTGTTGGCGGCACATTGCCGCCTATTCCGCCTGGCCTAAAAGTCAAAGGGTTGGGGCAGGTCGCGCTACCCGTGCTTGAGCCTCAAGCAAAAGCCCTGATTCAGCTGAGTCAACAATCTCCCTTTGGACGGGGAGAAGAAACGATAACCGATACAAATGTTCGAAATTCTTGGCAAATTTCGGCGGAAGATTTTGAGTTCACCAATCCCCAATGGGAAAAATCTCTGGCAGAATCTATCCAGCAGATGGGCGAGGATTTGGGGTTGTATGGCTGCAAAATTGAGTTTCAGCCATATAAACTGCTAGTCTATGAGACAGGCTCATTTTTTGCCGCCCACCGTGATACCGAAAAAATACCCAACATGTTCGCCACTTTGGTTATTAATCTCCCTGCTGAACATACAGGCGGCGAACTGATTATCAGCCATGCGGGTCAAAGTCAAAGCTATTCATTTGCCAATAGTGATCGCTTTCAGCCTAGTTTTGTCACCTTTTATGCGGATTGTTATCATGAAGTTAAACCGATTACTTCGGGCTATCGCGTCTGCTTGATATACAATCTCTCGATTGCCAATCGTGAGAAACAGCCTCTTTTAGCTCAACAAGCGGAGGTGATGGAGGATATTAGCCACTTTATCCAAAAATGGGTGGGCGAAAATAGGGAGAACCCCTTCTTAACCTATTTGCTTGAGCATAGCTATACCGAGCAAAACCTCACTCTGGCGAATCTTAAACTGGGTGATTTTGCCAAAGCCTCTGTTCTGTTAAACGCGGCGGAAAGGAATGATTGCCAAGCATTCTTATGTTTAGTCACCTATTACCAAACAAGTTATGGGGAAATGTCCTATTATGGTAAACGTTCTCGCGATGATAATTGGGACGAGAGTGATTTTGAAGAGTATGAAACGTTCTCGCGATGATAATTGGGACGAGAGTGATTTTGAAGAGTATGATGTTGAGAAAGAAGAAATCTACGCGCACGCCTTTATCACCTCTCAGGGGGACATGGTAAATGTCAAAAAATTACAGCTAGAAGAGAGTGACCTCATAGCAAAAACCCCATTACTTGAGGGGCCAGGGCGTGGCTTTTCCCTCTCGGGGCCAACAGGGAATGAGGGGGCAAGCAAGGAACTGTGGTATCATCGCGGTGCGGTGATTCTCTGGCCGAAGGCACAAGAATTTGATTTGGTGTTTAAAATGGATTTGGGATATGGTATCCATTTTTTCAAAAAATCGCTGCAAGAGCAGCCGGTATTGGCAGGTGAGTATCGGCAGAAAATAATTCGATTGGCGAACCATATTCTCGAAAGACAGTTTCCCTATCATCGTGAAGATATTTCAAAAGAGCTAATTCTCATTGGGGATATGGAGTTGCTCAAAAAATTCATGCTTAAGCTGATGAAACACTCCGATTTAAGTAAGATGAATCTGCCCGTTTTTAGGCAGATAGTGGAGCAGTTTGGGTGGCAACCGTTTGAGGAAGATATTTACACCTCTTTAACGCCGCAACGGGGCGCAATTCAGTGGTTGAAGACGTTACTCCTAACCCAAGAGCAGTTTTCCTCCGAAGGCCAAGCGGTCATGCAAAGATGGATTACGGCTCTCTGGAAATCATCATTAGAGTATCAGTTAACCCAAAAAGAGATAATGGGTTTATTGCAGATTATTTCTTTACTTAAAGTTGATACCTTAACCGATGAAATCATTGCCTTTTTATCCGAGCAGAAGCAGGAGGAATTTCTGACCACGATATATGGCCCCGCCGTCGTAAGTAGCCTCAAAGAGCTTGCAGGGCGTGATTATGACCAAGCCATTACGAATAGATTTGTTGAGGATGTATCTCAACGGATTCAAG
>JAIFLK010000088.1 GCA_020049115.1 Chloroflexota bacterium
GTCGCGGCGCAAACAGGGTGAAAAATCGCCCCTTACGCACATATTCCTTCCCTTTCGCTATCAAACTTTCCCGCATTACGGTGTAATGTAAAGCAGGGTTACATGGCCCCGAAGTATTAAATTCTCGCATGCTCTAACTCCTGTTTAAAATAGCCACCTGGATTTAAGCCTTTATAAGGTTTTGAACCTTATAAAGGCTGGCCTTATCCGCTTATAGGTGACAAAATAACATTTCTTAAAATATAACGTAACGATAACTACCCCTCATACGCCAACACTTCCCGCACCGTCAGACGGGTCGCGTGCCAGGCGGGCAAGAAACTCGCCACCGCCGCCAAAATGACCACCAAACCTAACCAGCCTAACGCCCCACCAAACGAAAAACTATAGCTCAGGGGCGCACCCAACAACAGTTGCCCCACGGCATTGCTAATTAATTTACTGACGGGCATGGCAATTATTACGGCCACACCCCAACTGAGAATCCCGATAAAAACCCCCTCAATCGTAACAATTTGCATAATTGCACGATTGGATGCGCCCACCGCCCGCATGACCCCGACCTCGCGGGTGCGCTCTAGCACGTTAATGCTCATTGTCCCCGTTAGCCCCAACGCCCCAACAATTGCCAACAATATCGCCATGACGGACATCAGCGCAACAATCACCGCAAACATGGTTTGGATGTTTTGCATGTCTTGGTCAACCGTAATCCCAATGCCCACCCGATAGCCTAAATCGGCTAACCGTTTTTCAAGACGAGATAACACATCCTTACGAAATTCAGGTGTTTTCTGGCTGGTTTGGGTGAAAACCCACTCCACTTTACCCACCTCCCGTATGGTTATCACAAAATCTTCATAATTAACAAACATATAGCTAGTCACGCCACCGCCTAACACCACACCCACAATTTGCCATTGATAGTCACGGTCACGCAACTTAATCGTTATAAAGTCACCTAGCTTAACATCAGGTTCATCATTAAAAAACATGGTATTAACCACCACTTTGTTATGGTCATCAGGGCGCAACCACCGCCCCTCCACCAAAGTCGGCTTCACCAATTTGGTCAACGCAGGCGGCCCCATCGTCACAATATTGTCACTTTCCGTGCCATCAGGCCGCACCCGCCGCACATTGGTAAACGCCCAGCCCTCCGCCGTTTTAATGCCCTCAACCTGCTCTATGACCGCGAGGGCCTTCTCACTGCGATAAGGTCGGGTGAATTGCACCGCGACATCATATTGAAAATACTCTAACAAGGCGGATAAGGTTTTGTCTAGCGAGTCACGCACCGAAAAAACCGTAATAAAAATTGCCCCCGCCATGATAAGCGTGACCAACGTCAGCCCTAGCCGCATTTTACGACGGAAGGTATTACGAATAGAAATAATGGTGGGGCGACTCAGAAAACCTGTGTGCAATTTAAGTAACATGCGGTCAAAAAAATGCGTCCCAAAACGCCCCTTACCGAGGCCATAACCCATCATAGCCTCATGCGCGGAGACTCGCGTCCCCACCAAAATGGGGTAAGTCGCGGCGATTAATGGCACCAGTACCGCCAGCCCAATTTGTAATAAAATGACTTCATTGGGAACGGTGAAACGAGTTATTTCAAAATTCAGCATGGCAGCCAGCCCACTCGCCAACACATTCGCGCCAACCATGCCCAATGGGACAGCAATGGCTAGGGAAAATAGGCCAAAAATCAGGGTTGAACCGTAATATAGCTCCATAATTTGTAAAGTGCTGCCGCCAATGGCCTTCATGATGCCGATTTGTTTCTGCTGTTGGGTCAGCAGAGCCGAAATCATGTTAATAACCAGAAACACGCTCAACACCAACGCTAAGATGCTCAGAATACCGAGCAAGGCCAATAGTGGCTGAATGATAAAATTGAGCAAATGTTGCCCTGGAATGGGGATAAGGGTATACCAAACATTACTGCCCCCATGCTCAATTTTATCCTGTACTTTTTGCGCCACTAGCTTAATGTAGTTACGGTCAAGGGTATTTTTGGCGACGGTAAAACGCAATTCAGTGTAATCACGCGACTCGCCCAACCAAACCACCGTATCAAAATTAATGTAACCGTAAGCCATGCCGCCCATCGTGTAAAATTGAGCATACACATCATGGGCTGAACCGACCAATTTCATGGGGCGTTCCTTGCCGCTAGGGTCTTTGATGATAATGGTATCGCCAATGTTGGCCTTGACCAGTGGCAAAGCCGAACGCTCTATTAAGAGTTCACGCTCCCCTGGCGGCCATTGGCCTTCGCCCCGCCAAATTTTATCCACCTGAATGTCATCGAAATCGCGAATAGCATTAATCTGCAACAATTGCCAATCATTCTCGCCCACTTTCACTCGCACACTAATTTGGCGGCGCGCCTCCACCGCCGCCACTTCGGGCATTTTGCTAATGGCCGTCACTACATCGTCATTAAAGGGCTTAAAGGTGAGAATTATCGCACTGGCGGGGTTGATTGCCATGTAAGCCGCATTAAGCTGGGTTGAGAGAACGCTACGGGTGCTGGCGATAACGCCCACCGCAAACACGCCCACCGCAATGGATAATATTACCAACAGGCTACGGGTACGATTTAACCACAAATCACGCCAAACCTTGCGCCAACGAGGTGCTATCATAGGTGCCTCCTTAAAAATTGTAAAACTTACCCCCCTTAATCCCCCCGACATCGGGGGGAGATTTTGCTCCCTCTCCTAAATAGGAGAGGGCTGGGGTGAGGTTTTTAGTAACCTTTTTTAATCTTAAATAAAAAACCCCCACTTCATCAGTAGGGGTTTTTTCTATTTTCGCTTATAATTAGCTCGAAGGTGTCCAGCCTTCGATTTCGCCAACCCCTTCACCAAAGAAAAACTCTATCATCTGCTCCATTAAAAACTTACGAGCGCGCGGGTCAGCCAGTACCAACCCGTTATGGTTGATAAGATTAACTTGGTGGTCTAACCACAGCCGCCAAGCAGGTTGCGACACCTCCGCAAAAATTCTATCGCCTAACTCGCCTGGAAACGGTGACTTTTCCAAACCAGGTAATAATTGTCCCATCTTTACACATTGTACCATTCGTGGCATGATTGATTCTCCATTAAATTAATTCAGTCCCGATATTTTAGCCAAAGGAACATATCATGCAAGTTCAAGGTAAAATAGCCCTGATAACGGGCGCGGCGCACCGCGTGGGCAAGGCCATTGCCCTTAAGCTGGCGCAACATGGGGCGCACATTGGCCTCAATTATCATCATTCCGCCGAGGCCGCCCAAGCCACCCAAGCCGAATTACGCGCCCTCGGCGTGGAGGTGTTGCTGCTGCCCGCCGATGTTTCTGACGCGGTGGCAGTAGAAAATATGGTGGCGCAGGCCATGTCCCATTTTGGACAAATTGATATTTTAGTGAATAATGCTGCGTCATTTCAGCGCGCCCTTTTTCTTAACATGAGCCTCAGTCAATGGGATGAAGTATTAGGGTTGAATTTGCGCGGCCCCTTTATCTGCGCCAAAGCCGTCGCCCCGCACATGTTAAAGCTGACCGAAGGCACAATTATCAACTTAACTGATTTGTCAGGCGTAGTGCCAACGCGTGGGCGCGTGGCGCATAGCGTTGCCAAAGCGGGTCTCATTAGCCTAACGGAAGCCCTCGCCATTGAACTGCGCCCGACCATTCGGGTTAATGGCATTGCCCCTGGCCCCGTGCTTGCGCCAACTCAGGCGAGTGAGGCGGTTAAAGCCCGCAAAGCTGAACGCACGCTGCTTAAGCGGTGGGGCGAAGCCGACCATGTGGCGCAAACCGTTTTATTTTTGGTGGAAAATGATTACATCACGGGCGAAATCATTCGCGTGGATGGTGGCGAATTACTTGCTTGGCGAGATATATAGAATCCGCGAAGAGGCGCGAAGAAAAACAAAGGTTTAGTTTTTCTTCGCGCCTCTTCGCGTCCTTCGCGGATGCTGATTTTACACATGGTTAACTCCTTCAAAAAATATTTCATTCTTATCATTTTATTACTCGCCTGTCGCGCTATCCCCGCGACCCCGCCACCATTACAATTGCCAACCATTGCGCCGTTAATCCTCACAACCCCGCCGCCATTACAATTGCCAACCATTGCGCCCACCGCGCCACTCATTGCCACGCCCATTCACGATACATCTTGGCAAGAATTACGGCCAGGGCTAGAGCAACGGAGGATTCGCCTATTTGATAACTATAATCAACCGTTGGAATATATCTACATCACCCGTATTACGCCGCAACTTTACCGTTTTGAGGTACTGTATCAACCTGACCAGCCGCAAAGTTTAAGCCAATGGCTGGCCTCATCGGGCGCGTTATTGGTGGTCAATGGCGGTTATTTCAGCCTGACCGATGATAAGAAATATATCGCCAATGGCCTCATCGTGGTCAATGGCGAACCATCAGGCTACAGTTATGGCGATTTTGGTGGCATGTTCGCGGTCACCGCGCAAGGGGCAGAGTTGCGTTGGTTAGCGCAAAAACCCTATAACCCTGAAGAATCACTGAAGGCCGCCTTACAATCTTTCCCCATTTTAGTCAAACCTGGCGGCATTTTGGGCTTTAGTGCCGAGCATGAGGACGGCAAAAAAGCCCGCCGCACCGTTGTTGGGCAGGATAAATCAGGGCGTATCATTTTTTTAGTCACTGATAAAAACTATTTCACCCTGCACCAATTGAGTCGCTATCTTACGGAGTCGGATTTGGATTTAGACATGGCTCTCAATTTGGACGGCGGGCCGTCTAGTGGTATGCTGTTGGCGGGGCAACCTGAAGTTGTTAGAACAATTGCCCCATTGCCGCTGATTATTGCGGTGTATACACAAAACTAAACTTTTTGTAACGAATTTCGCGAATTTAGTGAATTAGGACTTACGCCAAAAGGCAAAATCCCCCCCAAAGGGAGGGAAGTTTTACTCCCTCGCCCTGTGGGAGAGGGTCGGGGTGAGGGTTCTGCGTAAGTCCTATGAATTATACTACACGGAGCATTTATGACTAAAACAGACCATTTTGCCATTGGTTTTTTCGCCTTAGTCGGCCTCATGGAATTAGGCGATTTATGGGGAAATATTACAACTATCTTTAATGCGGCGGCACGGCAGCAATCTATGGACATCTTAGGGGTGAGTGAAACGGCGCAATATGCCCGTTTAGCCCTGCTCATTCCTTTAACGTTGGTCATTGCGCTGAGTTCCTTTTATACCGCTTGGGGCATTTATCGCCATGAGCCATTAGCGCGGCGCGGAGGTCTGGTGGCGGCGGGCGGTCTCGGCGGATATGCGCTGTTTATTCTGGCAACAGCCATGATTGCGGCAAGTATGAACGGGACATTTGTCATGATTGCGGTGGTTTATGGATTGTTGGCGGGGCTGACGTTTTATTTGAGTGGCAAAATTGGTTAGGTTACAAACCTATCCCCTTAATTCCCCCGACATCGGGGGGAGATTTTGCTACCTCTCCTACGAGCATGGGTCGGGTTATGGCTATACGGGGGAGTTCTGGCAGAGTGAGTTGGGCTTGTTGCACCTGCGGGCGCAAAAATAAAAAGAGCCACAGGAAATTTTATCCTGTGGCTCTTATCAATAAATAATAAATAATTAGTAAATAATCCTCAATCCATTACTCATTACTCATTTTAGCCCGCGCCGCCGTAATCAGGCCGCTAAACAACGGATGCGGCCGCGTGGGGCGGCTCTTGAACTCAGGGTGAAATTGACTGGCAACCATGAAGGGGTGGTCGGGAAATTCCACAATTTCCACTAAACGGCCATCGGGTGATAAACCTGAGAAGACCAACCCCGCCTCCGCTAACTCTTCCCGATAGGCATTATTAAACTCAAAGCGGTGGCGGTGCCGTTCATGGATTAACTCGCTTTGGTAGGCTTTGGCCGTGACCGTGCCTGACATAATATGACAAGGATAGCTGCCTAACCGCATGGTGCCACCTAGCCGCGCCAGGTCGCGTTGGTCGGGCATGAGGTCAATGACGGGATAGGTGGTATTGGGCTTAAATTCGGTGGAGTTCGGCGCGTCACTTTCAGTTACATGGCGAGCAAATTCAACCACCATGACCTGCATGCCCAAACATAAACCCAAATAGGGTACTTTATGAATCCGCGCAAATTTTGCGGCGATAATTTTGCCCTCAATGCCACGCTCACCAAAACCACCAGGCACCACAATGGCATGCACGCCCTTAAGACAACTGACATCTTGACTGCGCTCTAAATCCTCCGCCGCAATCCAGCGAATTTTGACGGCGTAATCTTGTTGGGTTGCGGCATGTTTCAAGGCTTCATAAACACTAATGTAGGCATCTTCCAACGCCACATATTTCCCCACAATCGCCACCTCTAAACTTGGTTTAGGGTGCTTAATATGCGCCACCATTTCCTGCCAATCGGTCAGATTAACCGCCAAACAATCCAAATGTAAATGGTCACAAATAAAGTTACCGACCCCTGCCTCTTCCAAAATCAATGGCACTTCATAAATGGTTTCAACGGTGGTTAGCGGCACGACGGCTTCACGCTCCACGTCACAAAACAGCGCAATTTTATCCCGCAACTCCTCTGGCACAGGATAATCGGCGCGACAGACAATCATATCAGGCTGAATCCCGATGCCGCGCAACTCATGGACGCTGTGTTGGGTCGGTTTAGTCTTCAACTCATTGGTCGATTTAAGATATGGCAACAACGTCACATGAATGTAAAAAGTATTTTCCCGCCCCACATCTTTGCGGATTTGCCGAATGGCTTCCAAAAAAGGCAAACATTCAATATCGCCCACCGTGCCACCCACTTCCACAATCACCACATCAGCCTGACTGCTTTGCGCCACGCCAATAATACTGGCCTTAATGTGGTTCGTCACATGGGGAATCACCTGAATGGTTTTGCCCAAATAATCGCCCCGTCGCTCCCGATTAATCACTTGCTGATAGACCTGACCACTGGTCAAATTACTGGCTTGGGTGAGATTTTCGTCAATGAATCGCTCATACGCCCCCAAATCTAAATCTGTTTCGGCCCCGTCCTCTAACACAAACACCTCGCCATGCTCATACGGACTCATGGTACCAGGGTCAACATTCAAGTAAGGGTCTAATTTTTGGACGGTGACAGACACCCCCCGACTTTTCAACAAGCGTCCAATTGAAGCTGCCGTAACTCCCTTGCCTAACGAGGAAACTACGCCACCTGTACAAAAAATGTATTTAGTCATCTCTTAAATCTCCCAAGTTTTTTAATGGTATAGGCTACGTAAACCGCGTGACCCAGAAATGGCTTACTGGGTCACACGGTGCGTTTCGCTACTTAATTTGGTTAATCAACGGTAAATTGTCCAAAAAAATAAAGTCCCCAAGAGTATTCTTCTTGGGGCAATTACTTATAAGGTAAAATGGCAGAAAAACTATGGACATGGTCAAAAGATAGCCTATTATCTGAATTATCAACTAAATTACGCTCACAAGCAAAAAAGTGATTTGACACTGAACGAAGCTATGCTATAATAAACCCTGTTAACGCCACCCTAGCTCAGTTGGTAGAGCGGCTCACTCGTAATGAGCAGGTCAACGGTTCGATTCCGTTGGGTGGCTTTTTTTGTTGCCTAAAAAAAGCGAGTTGGTGATTAGAAGTTATCCCGTTAAATCTTATTACCCCAATGTCTAATCCACACCCTACCCATCGGCGAATCATTTTCTGGTGGGTTTTTCTTCGCAGCCCTCAAGTAACCCTTGCCTCATTCCTTACTCTAGCGGTCATTGCTTTACTAATTTTCATTATACCGCAATATGCTTCAGTTAATAATGGCACTTTGGGACTATTGAGTGGCTTTATTCATGAATTATTTCTCGCCACTAGTCCCAATTATATCCTCAATACCCTTTTTTTCTGGCTACCTGTGGCCTTATTGACCCTTAATAGCTTCATTGCCCTCGCCGATTATAGCCAACCCACCTGGCAACGCTGGCAAAACACCCCCGAAATAAGCTGGCAACACCCCCTCGCCCACCGAGTTGAAATTACTACAGACCCGTCCGCCTCATTACAACACCTTAAATCAAACCTCATTAAATATAATTTCACTCCCCATGAAATCATTATCGCCAATGATATAAAAATTGTCGCGTCCCAAAATCGCTTAGGTTGGTGGGGGCCAGTTGGCTTTTATCTTGGCTGCTTAAGCCTAGTTTTAGCTTTAATGGGCAGCCATTACCTTGCTCAAAGCAATTATATCCAGCTATTACCCCAAAATTCCCAAGAAAGTACCTTGGCTCAGGGGAATTTTAAGCTAATAAAGGTAGATGACCAGGGCCGCCTGGGGCAAATTGAGTACACTTTCCAGAATAATTCCCCCCAAGAACTAACCTGGTCGCTTTATTGGCCTAAATGGTTGCACAATAATTTAGCTATCTTAACCGAGTTTCAACCCATGTTAAAGGTATCTGCGACCAATAATCAAGGTCAAGCCATCCGCTTAATGCCCATTCAAGAAGATCTTAGCCCAGACGAGCAAATTTATTTGCCCCTCAACGACGACCCCGTTTATTTTCGTATTTCCAGCATCGGCCTCAATTTCCAAGTAATTCCTCAAACAGAGTCCGAGTACAATGTCCAAATACAGCAACAAAATGAAACAATACCCGCTATCAACCTCACCACAAAAACAGGCGAACCCTTTAAGGTTGATTCATTTACCGTGACATTCACCTTAACTCACCAAGTCAAGTTAATGATTTACCGCAATGAGACTTTGCCACTTTATCTTTTAACCTTTATACTATTAATCATGAGCCTGGGCTACAGCTTCATGCGGCCTCCTGTACAATTTTGGTTTATTCAAGAAAGTAACGGTCAATTATATAGCGTAGCCGAAGGATTTAAGTCCGCGCAGAAACTGCAACAGTTCATCCAACTATTACTGGAGTCCAAATCTAAAGATTTGGTAGTCAAATCTGAAGATTTGGACTCCAGTTTATAGTATACACAAAACGTAATACCATGTTATCAAATAACTATCTTGTTACAGGAGGCGCAGGCTTTATTGGCTCTCATATTGTGGAAATGCTCATTCAACAAGGGCATTATGTCCGTGTTTTAGATAATTTATCAACGGGGCAGCGGACTAATCTCACATCGGTGGCTAATCAAATTGAGTTTATTGTAGGCGACATTCGAGATGAGACAGTGGTCAATCAAGCAGTTCAAGGCATGGATTTCATCTTGCATCTCGCGGCGATTGTCTCTGTGCCTGCCTCCATGAAACAGCCCCAAGAAACCGAATTAATCAACACCCTCGGCACTTTAAATCTATTACAAGCTGCCCAGCAAGCGAAGGTAAAACGGCTTGTCCTAAGTTCAACCTGTGCCGTTTATGGGGATGAACCCACCTTACCCAAAGTAGAAACCATGTTGCCCCACCCCAAATCACCGTATGCCATCAGCAAATTGGCCGCCGAGCAATATTGTCGCTTTTACCATGAAGCCTGTGGTTTAGAGACAGTCATTTTACGTTATTTCAATGTTTTTGGCCCACGTCAAGACCCCTCCTCGCCCTACTCAGGCGTAATTTCTATTTTTATTAATAAAATGCGGCAACAAATTGCCCCCACCATTTTTGGTGATGGGCAACAAACTCGCGATTTTGTTTATGTCAGTGATATTGCCCAGGCCAACCTTTTAGCCACGCAATCGGCTAAAGCCGCAGGGCAAACTATCAATATTGGGCGCGGTCAACCCATCAACCTGAACCAATTAGCCCAAACTTTGGGGCAACTGTTAAATTTTGCCCCACCACCCACCTATCAACCCGCACGCCCTGGTGATATTCAACATTCATACGCCAATCCAATGTTAGCGCAACAACTATTAAATTGGTCACCACAAACTCCGTTTGAAATAGGATTGCAAAAAACAGTTAGCTTTCAGATTTGACTTTCAGTCGGTAAAATTTATAATTCAACTATTGAATTTTAGTTGTTAAGGAGGGTCATTCCCATGGAAGAATTGTTGGAATTGCGTGGCTACATTGAGCAACAACGTTATCCTGAAGCCTTACATTTAATTGAGGAAATGGAAGAGATGAGTCGGGAAGATAAGGTTAATAAAATTCATAGTTTTGCTAAAGTTTTATTACTCCATTTGATTAAGCAAACCGCTGAAAAACGCGCCACCCGTTCATGGGATTACTCAATTCGTAATGCCCTCAACAACATTGTGCGAACCAACCAAATGCGTAAAGCCAAAGGGGTTTATTTAAATCAAGCGGGGTTGCAAGAACTGTTACACCAAGCCTATCGTTTAGCTCTAGCAGGCGCGGCCATAGAAGCCTTTGAAGGACAATATGATGAAACTGAATTAGGCCAAATGGTTGACCGCCAAGCCATTGAAGAAAAAGCCTTGAGTTTAATTCAAAATTATCGTGAGGAATAATTTGCCTTTCAGTGAGCAGGGCTTATAATTCAGCTATTGAATTTAAGGAGGATTATGCACATGGAAGAATTGTTGGAATTGCGTGGCTACATTGAACAACAGCGTTATCCTGAAGCCTTACATTTAATTGAGGAAATGGAAGAGATGAGTCGGGAAGATAAGGTTAATAAAATTCGTAGTTTTATGGAAGTTTTGCTCATTCATTTAATTAAACAAATGGCTGAAAAACGCTCTACCCGTTCATGGGAACTTTCTATCAAACATGCCTTACGTCAAATTTATCGTACAAATCACCGCCATAAGGCTCACGGCACTTACCTTAATCAACAAGAATTACAAGATTTTATTACAAAATCATACTTAGATGCGGTGGAATATGCTGCCTCAGAAGCCTTTGGTGGAGCCTTTAGCCCTACTCAACTAGGCCAAATGGTTGACCGCCACACCATTGAACAACAAGCCTTGACCCTAATTCAAAATTATCGTGAGGAATAATTTGACTTTAAATGAGAGAGTTTTATAATTCAGCTATTGAAATTCAGAAATTGAATTATGACCTTGAAATTGACCACAGATTATGACCTTGAAATACTTAATCATATAGAGGAACATCCTGATACCACTCAAGCTGATTTGGCAACGCAGTTAGGGGTCGCGGTAGGCAGTGTAAATTGGTATATTAAACGGCTCATTAACAAAGGCTACATAAAAGTAACCCAAATGCAACGCCGCCGCTTAGAGTATCTCCTCACACCGCAAGGAATTACCGAAAAAAGCCGTTTAACCAAAGAGTTCATGCAGGCCTCACTCAAATGGTATCGGTTGACGCGTCAAGTCTCCAAACATTACCTGATGGAGATAAAACAAGCAGGCTACCAAACAGTCTGCATTCAAGCAGATGGTGATTTAGCAGAGGTCATTTATTTAACCTGTTTAGAGAATCAAGTGATAGTCAAGCCTGAAATTGATGCAACTTATCCCATTTTCATGATAGATAATTTTCACACCAAGTTGATTTGGCCGTCAGATAGGGGGTCTCATGGATGAATTATTAGAACTACGCAATTATATTGAACAACAACGTTATCCCGAAGCCCTAAATCTATTGGCGGAACTGGAAGAGATGAGCCGAGACGATAAAATTAATAAAATTTACAGTTTTACTGAGATTTTACTCCTTCATTTAGTCAAACAAACGGCGGAAAAACGCACCACTCGCTCATGGGATTTATCCATTCAAAACGCTATCTGTCAAATTTGGCGTAGCAATCAACGACATAAATCAAAAAAATATTATTTAGATAACGAGGAGTTGCACGAAATTGTAACAAAATCTTATCCTAATGCCTTAAAATATGCCGCATTGGAGGCTTTTGGCGGAGTATATGAAACGAAACAACTCGCCCAAATGGTTGACCGCGCGACCATAGAGCAACAAGCCATGACTTTAATTGAAACTTATCGTGAGGAAGATTAGAAGGAATATTAATGAACGGCCTGCATTGAAGTAAATTTAGGGTAATTTCCATGAAAAAACGTCTTTCTTTTTCCACAGTAAAATTTGATGAACTGAATGAAGTTGTTCATCTGAAACCCATTACCAAACATAACGAGTTCAATGAATGGTTTCATTATGGCTACACAATAGATGAACCTGAAACTAATTTTTTAAATAGATTAATAGATTTGCACGCCCCATTTTTAGGAAGTTATTCAGAAGAAGAGTTAAAGGTTAAATATATTACACCTATTCTTAATAAAGTTAATTTCATGGCTGAGGGAATTAGAGATTGGTATGAACGCCCCCTTAAAGCGGTCATCAATGGGGTTGAAATTGGCGGTTATGTTGATTTCATGGTGGCGAAAGGCATCAAAGAACCCAAACACCCTTACTTTTTTATTCAAGAATTTAAAAAGTCTAAAAGTCAGATTGACCCCGAAGACCAATTATTAGCTGAATTATTAGTTGCCATGACCTTAAATCAAGTGACCATTATGCGCGGGGCGTATATTATGGGGAAGGCATGGAGTTTTGTCATTTTAGAGAAGATAGCGAATAATGAATATCAATATTATGTTTCCAGAAACTTCGATAATGCATGGTTTGATGACCTGAAACAAATTTATATTAATTTACAAGCAGTGAAACATTTATATTGTAAAGATTAAGATGAAAACATTTGGAAAGTGGACTACCGAAGAAGTAGAAGAATATTTTCACCTTGTGATGGTTAAAAATCACCCGTTTTTAGTAGATTGGCTTAACGCGCCACAAAAAAGGTCTAGTTCAGATGAACAAACCTTAACCACTTTGCGAGAACGGTTGCTAGAAAATGTTTACGATTGGAATGAAGAGGAATTAAAGATTAAATTCATTGCTTTTTTATTGCAATTAGTTAATTATGATGAAGTTGAGTATCATTCTTTTCTGGAACGAGAAATTTCGGTTAACATTGATAACAAGCGTTTGTCAGGCACAATAGATTTTATGGTTGCCAAAGGGCGACGTTCACCCAAACGACCTTTTTTCTGCCTACACGAATACAAACGGGAGCGTTATCACTCCAATGACCCATTAGGGCAGTTATTAATCGCCATGGTAGCGGTGCAACGGTTAAATAATAACCAAAAATCTCTTTATGGAGCGTACATCATTGGGCGACAATGGTTTTTTGTCATACTTGACCAAAAAGATTACAGTATTAGTCGAGCTTATGATGCGACTGAAGCTGATATTTTTGAAATTTTCAGCATATTAAAAAATTTAAAACAAATTATTACGACACATTTATTATAACATTTCAGAGGAATAACCTTATGCATTATTTTGTAACAGGCTGTGCAGGATTTATTGGTAGTAGTTTGGTAGACCGTTTATTACAAGCAGGCCATCAAGTTACTGGTTATGACAATTTTTCAACCGGGCAAACTCGTTTTTTGAGTACAGCACAAAACTCACCCCAATTTACGTTGGTCGATGGCGATGTGCTAGATTTAGATACATTAACTTCAAGCATGGCGGGCGTAGAGTTTGTCTTTCACTTAGCGGCAAATGCCGATGTGCGTTTTGGCACACAACACCCGCGCCGTGATTTAGAGCAAAATACCATTGCGACTCATAACGTATTAGAGGCCATGCGCGCCCATGGTGTGCGGCGGATAGCTTTTTCTTCTACAGGTTCAATTTATGGGGAAGCAGAAATCATCCCCACGCCTGAAAATGCCCCCTTTCCCATTCAAACCTCGCTCTATGGCGCGTCAAAATTGGCCGCTGAAGGGTTGATTGAAGCCTATTGTGAAGGGTTTGGCTTTCAAGGTTTTATATTTCGTTTTGTATCTATTCTTGGTGAACGCTACACCCATGGACATGTGTTTGATTTTTATAAACAATTGCTTGACCACCCTGACCATCTTACAGTTTTAGGTGATGGTCAACAACGTAAATCTTACCTTTACATTCAAGATTGCCTTGAGGCGATTTTTGTCACCATAGAAAAATCTACCGATAAAGTCAACCGTTATAATTTAGGTACAAATGAATATTGTCAAGTTAAAAACTCTATTGGCTGGATTTGTGATTATTTGGGGCTAAACCCTGAAATTCAATTTCAAGGGGGCGAGCGTGGCTGGATTGGTGATAATCCCTTTATTTTTCTTGATACCGCGAAAATTCGTGGCCTCGGCTGGCAACCTAAATTGACTATTCAGCAAGGCATTGTGCAAACGGTAAAATATCTGCAAGCCAATCAATGGGTCTTGGAGGCACGGGCATGAAAATTACCGTCATGGGATTGTGGCATTTAGGTAGTGTAACGGCGGCATGTTTGGCAGCAGCAGGGCATACCGTAAT
This sequence comes from Chloroflexota bacterium, assembly GCA_020049115.1. Classification (GTDB taxonomy): domain Bacteria; phylum Chloroflexota; class Anaerolineae; order 4572-78; family J111; genus JAIFLK01. The sequence goes on from JAIFLK010000088.1 coordinate 14,329, forward strand.
TGGTTTGGATAGTCAAGCCGAAGTGGTGGCTAAATTGCAAGCAGGTCAGCCGCCCATTTTTGAGCCAGGCTTGGCGGATTTAGTTCAAGCAGGCTTGCAAAGTAAACATCTCTCCTTTACCACCGATGCGGTGGCGGCTTTAGCTGAAGCCGCCGTATTATGGGTGGCGTATGATACGCCCGTAGATGACCAAGATAGGGCTGATACAGATTTTGTAATACACCAAGTCAGCCAGATTTTCCCTCATTTAGCGGCGGGCGCAGTCGTACTCATTTCATCACAATTGCCCGTCGGTTCAACCCAAAGCCTCCAGAAAAAATATATTTCGGCCTATCCTGCCAACTCCGTGACCTTTGCTTGTTCGCCTGAAAATTTACGTTTAGGGAAGGCGATTGACGTATTTAGTAACCCTGACCGCGTGGTGGTGGGCGTAAATGACCGCCAAGCCCAAGCGATTATCCAACACATGTTTGCCCCGATTACCGACAAAATTGAGTGGATGTCCATTGAATCGGCGGAAATGACGAAACATGCACTTAATGCTTTCCTTGCCACTTCCGTAGCATTTATTAATGAAATTGCGGCTTTATGTGAGCAAGTTGGCGCGAATGCCCGTGAAGTGGAGCGCGGCTTAAAGAGTGATATTCGGATTGGGCCACGCGCTTATCTCAAACCAGGCGCGCCCTTTGCGGGTGGTACATTGGCTCGTGATTTGGTCTATCTCCATGCCATTGGTGAACAAACTCATTTGCCAACACATTTATTGGACGCGGTATTGACCAGCAATGACAGCCATAAAGCATGGACACGGCGCAAATTAAGTGAGTCTTTAGAGCATTTAAAAGGTCACACTATCGCCATGTTGGGTTTAACTTATAAGCCAGGCACGGACACCTTACGACGGTCAGAAGCCATTGAGTTGTGTCAATGGTTACATGAACAAGGGGCTAATATTCAAGCCTACGACTCATTGGTGAGCCAATTGCCACCAGAATTAGCCGAGTTTATTCAACTCAAATCTTCAATGGAAATGGCTCTATACCATGCCGAAATAGTCGTTGTGGCAACCACCAGCCCTGAATTTAAGACTATAACCGTAGAATTACTCATTAAAACCATGTTACATTTTTCTGAATCAGGGGCTAAAATGGGCGGTCAACCCATTTTAATTGACCCGCATGGCTTGTTAGAAAAACAATTAGCTGATGCCCCCTCAACCTTAAAATATATTACTGTCGGCTATCCGCAAACGATTTAGAGAGATAATGAAATTACAGCAAAGACGAGCATTAATTACAGGCGCAAGCACAGGGTTAGGGTTAGCCATTGCCCGTGCATATGTCACCAACGGCGCAAACATTATGATATGTGCGCGGGGGGCGGAGGCGTTACAACAAAGCCAACATGAATTGAAACAACTCGCCTCATCTGACCAACAAGTTATCGCCATGCCTGCCGATGTGTCGCGCGCTGACCAAATCGAACAATTAGTAACGACTACCTTACAACAACTCGGCGGCCTTGATATTGTAGTTTGTAATGCGGGGGTTTATGGGCCAAAAGGGGCGATTGAAGAGATTGATTGGGCGGAATGGGAACAAGCCGTAGCCATTAACCTTTTGGGAACAGTTTTATTGTGCCGCGCCATCATGCCCCATTTCAAACAGCAAGGCTACGGCAAAATCATCTTATTATCAGGTGGTGGCGCAACCAATCCCCTACCCCGTTTGAGTGCGTATGCCGCGACCAAAGCGGCGGTGGTGCGCTTTGGCGAAACCCTGGCCGAAGAAGTCAGAGGCTTGGGCATTGATGTCAATTGTGTTGCCCCAGGCGCATTGAATACCCGTTTATTAGATGAAATTTTGGCCGCGGGGCCTGAGAAAGTCGGCCAAGCCTTTTATGACCGTTCCCTAAAACAAAAAGAGCAAGGTGGCACCCCCTTAGAACGAGGCGCAGAGTTATCGGTTTATTTAGGCTCGGCGCAAAGTGATGGCATTACGGGCAAATTAATTAGTGCCGTCTGGGACCCGTGGGAAACCTTGCATGAACGACTAGACCAAATTGATAAAAATGATATTTATACCCTGCGCCGTATTGTACCGAGCTAGTCAGTCTGTCAGCAATCAGCGTATCAGCTTCTAACTGATTACTGACTAGCTGAACGCTGACTAGCTAACAGACTGACAGACTAACTATGAATGTAGCGATTATTGGTTGTGGATTAATTGGACAAAAACGGGCTAAGGCTCTGGCGGGTTGTCAATTGGTGGCGACGGCAGATGTGGATTTGAAACGCGCCCAAACCTTAGCCGCGACGGTAGCAGGGGCAACTGCCTCCGCCGATTGGCGCGAGGTGGTGCAAAATCCCGACGGTAGCAGGGGCAACTGCCTCCGCCGATTGGCGCGAGGTGGTGCAAAATCCCACCGTAAATATCGTGGTCATTGCCACCCCAAATAATGCGTTAGCAGAAATTACGCTGGCGGCGGTACAACAAGGCAAACATGTGTTGGTGGAAAAACCTGCGGCTCGCTACGCGCATGAGCTAGAACCTGTTATCGCGGCCATGATGGAAACAGGCTCATTGGTGCGAGTGGGTTTCAACCATCGCTATCATCCCGCGTTGCAAAAAGCCTACGAACTATTTCAATCGGGCGTGTTGGGTGAATTAATGTTCATTCGAGGTCGCTACGGGCATGGCGGACGCATTGGCTATGACCGTGAATGGCGGGCTGACCCTGAGTTATCTGGCGGGGGCGAATTGTTAGACCAGGGCGTGCATTTAATTGATTTATCGCGCTGGTTCATGGGCGAGTTTACCGATGTTGATGGTTTTGCCCACACCTATTTTTGGGACATGCCCGTTGATGATAACGGTTTTATGACGTTGAAAACCGCTAAAAAGCAAGTCGCGTTTCTCCATGTCAGTTGCACCGAATGGAAAAATTTGTTCTCATTAGAAATTTATGGGCGTAATGCTAAATTACACCTTGAGGGGTTGGGCGGGAGTTATGGCGTGGAAAAATTAGCCTACTACAAAATGTTACCCGAAATGGGGCCGCCTGAAACCACGATTTGGGAATATCCCCGCGGCGACCGTTCATGGGAACTTGAATTTATTGAATTTGTAGAAGATATTCGCTTAAAACGGCAACCCTCCGCTAACATTCATGATGCGGTGGCGAGTTTGAAAATTGTGGAAAAAATTTACAAAGCTAGTCAGTCTGTCAGCTAGTCAGCCTTTCAGCTAAACCTCACAGATTTTAAAAACCTGTGAGGTTTGATACACGCTGAATGCTGAACGCTGACAAGCTGATTAGCTGACTAGCTAACATGATAATTACACGTAGTCCTTTGCGTATTTCGTTGGGTGGGGGTGGCACGGATTTGCCCTCCTATTATCGTGACCATGGCGGCTTTTTGATTGCGGCAGCCATTGATAAATATGTTTATATTACGGTCATGCGCCCCTTTATTCAAAAAATCATTCTCAAATATTCCAAGTTTGAGGACGTGCAAACAGTAGAAGAAGTCAGTCACCCAATTATTCGGGAAGCCATTAAGATGCTAGACTTCAAAACGCCACAACTTGAGATTACCACCCTCGCCGATATTCCTGCAGGCACGGGCTTAGGCTCATCGGGGAGTTTTACGACGGCGTTGCTTAAGGCATTGTATGCTCATCGGCGGCGGTTGCTCCATGCAAGTGAGCTGGCAGAATTGGCGTGTGAAATTGAAATTGAACGATTAAACGAACCCGTTGGTAAACAAGACCAATATATTGCGGCTTATGGCGGGGTGACATGTTTCAATTTTCACCCTAATGGACAAGTTGAGGCGTGGCCGTTACAAGCGAGTATTGAGACGTTATTTGCCTTAGAAGATAATTTATTGCTATTTTTTACGGGCTTCTCCCGCAGCGCGGGGTCTATTTTGAAAGACCAACAGCAACGCACGCAACAAAATGACGCGGTGATGTTGGAGAATCTGCATTACATTAAAGACCTCGGCCTCCGTAGCAAAGATGCCCTAGAAAATGGCGATTTAATCCAATTTGGCGAGTTGATGCACGAACATTGGGAACATAAAAAGAAACGCAGCCCTGGCATGAGCAATTCGCAGATTAACGATTGGTACGAATTAGGCCGAGCCAACGGCGCGATTGGCGGGAAATTGGTCGGCGCGGGCGGCGGTGGTTTCCTCATGTTCTATGCGGAAGATAAAAAACATTTACGCCACGCCATGATGCAAGCGGGTTTAGAGGAAGTGCGCTTCCGCTTTGATTTTGAAGGCACAAAGGTTGTTTTCCAATGAGTTTACCTGCGGCAATTTTGGCGGGTGGTTTAGGCACCCGTATCGGCGCGATTACGCAACATAAAATTCCTAAAGCTCTGATTGAGGTCGCGGGTGAACCCTTTATTGTCCACCAATTGCGCCTATTTCACCGCCAAGGGATTCGGCGGGTGGTGTTATGTGTGGGGCATTTAGGGGAGCAGATTCAGGAAGTCATTGGTGACGGTCAGGCGTTGGGCATGGATGTGGCCTACAGTTTTGATGGCGCGGTTTTACGCGGCACAGGCGGGGCGATTCAACAAGCTATTCCCTTGTTGGGCGATAAATTCTATGTCTTTTATGGTGATTCCTATTTAGATTGCGATTATAACGCCCCGCAACAAGCCTTTGAATCCAGTAACAAATTGGCGTTAATGACCGTTTTTCGTAATCATAATCAATGGGACAGCAGCAATGTTATTTTTCGTGATGGGCAAATTATCCGTTATGACAAACGTAATCGCACCCCAGAGATGGAATATTTAGATTACGGTTTGGGTTTATTCCAAGCCTCCGCCTTTGACCCATATAGCCAAGAAACAGCTTTTGATTTGGCTGATGTTTATATGGATTTACTCGCGCAAGGACAATTGGCGGGTTTTGAGGTCAAAGAACGGTTTTACGAAGTTGGCTCGCCCAATGGTCTGGCCGAAACACAGCAATATTTGAGGTCAAAAATTGAATAAGCAGGTCATGAGATTCTCTGCCTAAATGACTGAAATTGACATTATCCAAGCCTATCTAGCTCAACAACCTTACATTATCGTTGCTTATCTCTTTGGTTCGAGAGCAACAGGCCAGGCGCGGCCTGATAGTGATATAGATATTGCGGTTTTATTGGACGAATTAGGACATTGGGAGCAATTTGAGGAAAGGTTACACTTAATAACTAAATTGGAGTTATTAGTTCATAAAAAAGTAGATGTGGTGGTGCTGAACCATGCCTCGCCATTACTAGCTCAACAGGTATTAACCCAAAAACGTCTCCTTTTTGAGCGTGATGTTAATAAACGAATTGAGTTTGAGGTCACTGCGGGTAAAATTTATGCTGATATTAAGCCGATGTATGAGTTTTTTTGGCAAAATTTATTAAAAACGGTGAATAGCCATGACCCACAGCCTAATCAATGGCGTAGTTCAAGAACGCTTAAACAAGCTAGAAAATTACTTGAATGAATTGCATGACCTTGAAACTATCACCTTTCAGGAATATATGGCTAACAAGTTTATTCGTAAATTTGTGGAACGAACCTTACATACCGCCATTGAAGCCTGCTTGGATATCGGGCGGCGGATAATTGCTCAAGCCAATTTGCGCCAACCTGATGATAATAAAGGCGTATTTACGGTTCTGGTTGAGGCCACTATCTTACCTGATTCACATCTCCAGACATTTCAAGCTATGGCGGGTTTTCGCAATATTCTGGTTCATGAATATGCTGGTTTAGATGATTTGGCCGTATTTGGGGTGCTGAAAAAACATTTAGCCACTTTTGATGTTTTTGTTAAATATATTACTGATTATTTAATTCAATCCAAATAAAATAGGAAGTAAAATTACTCATGAATTACATTCAACAACACTTAAATGAAACCAAACAAATCGTTGAGGCCATAGATGTTACCTCTATTGAAAAAGTGGTCAATTTATTAGCCACTTTACGCTCACAAGAAGGGCGGCTATTTTTTCTAGGGGTTGGTGGCAGCGCGGCCAATTGCTCCCATGCCGTCAACGATTTCCGCAAAATTGTGGGCATTGAAGCCTACGCCCCGACTGATAATGTCTCTGAATTAACGGCCCGTACGAATGATGAAGGCTGGCCGACAGTGTTTGTCGAATGGCTGAAAACCAGTCATCTTAAGCCGCATGATATGTTATTTATTATGTCGGTTGGTGGGGGCAATTTAGAGAAAAATGTCAGCCCTAACTTGGTGGCCGGTTGGTGGGGGCAATTTAGAGAAAAATGTCAGCCCTAACTTGGTGGCTGCGCTTAAATATGCGAAGGAAGTGGGGGCTAAAGTGGTCGGCATTGTGGGACGTGACGGCGGTTATACGGCGCAGGTAGCTGATGCTTGTGTCATCGTGCCAACGGTCAACCCCGCTAATATTACCCCTCATTCTGAGGCATTTCAAGGTGTAATTTGGCACTTATTGGTTTCTCACCCCGCCTTGAAAATTATGGAGACCAAATGGGAATCGACCAAATAAAACGGGCGGTTTTCTTAGACCGTGACGGGGTTATTAACCGTCCCGTAGTACGTCAGGGCAAGCCTTATCCGCCCGATAACTTGGCGGAATTGGAGATTTTACCCGATGTGCCAGAGGCGTTAGTACAACTTAAAGCGGCGGGGTTTGAGTTAGTCATCGTAACAAATCAACCCGATGTGGCACGCGGCAAACAAAGTCAAGCGGAAGTTGAGGCCATGCATCACTTTATTAGCCAACAACTGCCGATTGATGATGTTCGAGTGTGCTATCATGACAATGCTGATAATTGTCATTGTCGGAAACCTTTGCCAGGTATGCTATTAGATGCAGCGCAAGAACGTCAGATCGATTTAACGACCAGTTACATGGTAGGCGACCGTTGGCGCGATATCGAAGCGGGTCGTCAAGCAGGTTGCACCACTATTTTGATTGATTACCATTATGATGAAGCAGAATTAAGCCCACCTCATGCCCGCGTCAGCTCATTGGGCGAAGCGGCTGAGTGGATTCTGAAACAGCATGAATAAGTGGGACGTTAACCTAACCCGACAATTTCTCCATCATAAATGGCAACAAGAACAGGTGGCTAATTTACGCCTATGGGAAAAAGCCAAACACGATACAGACATGATTGTGGCGATGCTTATTCAAAAATATAACCCGCGCCGTATCTATCAGTGGGGGTCAGTTTTGCAACCCGAAGAGTTTGGGGAAATGTCAGATATTGACTTGGCGATAGAAGGTATTGGTGGAGCAGAACGCTTTTTTGCCCTGTATGGTGAGGCGACGGCCTTGACTGATTTTTCACTTGATTTGGTCGAAATGGAAAAAATAGAGCCAGAATTTGCTGAACTGATTAGATTAAAGGGGCGAGTCATCCATGAACGGCCATGAAAAAATTCTGGTCTTGTAAAAGAGATTGAACAAGGCATGGCCGTTCTCACTAAAAACGAGGCTTTTTTAGCCAACTTTATGGCGCAGGAATATGCCTTACTAGGTCGTCGGCAAACAGCCGCTATCATCATTGCCGATACCATCGTGAATTATTATACCTGTACCGAAACGCTTTTTTTACGCATTTCCCGTTTTTTTGAAAATAGTTTACAAAAAGAGAAGTGGCATAGTGATTTACTCCACAAAATGACGCTTAACATTGAAGGGATTCGCCCAACGGTTATCTCTGAGCAAACATATATGAATTTGCTTGAGTTAATGAAGTTTCGTCATTTCAAGCGATATTATTTTGAGTTTGAATATGACTGGGATAGATTGGATTTTCTCTTGAAAAAATATGAACAAGTTAAGCCGTTACTCAGAGATAATTTGCAATTGTTTGTTAAGTTTTTGCGAGAACTGATAAAAGAGGATTATGATGAAAACAGTAGAACAACTCTCCATTAAAATTTTTGCGGATGGGGCCGATAAAACAGGCATTTTAGAAATGGCAACGAAGCCCTATATTAAAGGCTTTACCACCAACCCTACCCTCATGCATAAAGCAGGTTTGACTGATTATCGTGCTTTTGCAAAAGACATCTTGCTAGATATTACAGACCGCCCGATTTCCTTTGAAGTATTCTCAGACGAGTTTGCCGAAATGGAACGCCAAGCCCTCGAAATTGCGGGCTGGGGTAATAATGTGTATGTTAAAATTCCGGTCACCAACACCCGCCGCGAACCTGCATATAGTTTGGTTGAGCGTTTGTCTAAAGCAGGGGTAAAATTGAATGTGACCGCATTAATGAGTTTGTCACAAGTGCGTGATGTGGTTGCGGCTCTTGACCCTAAAACGCCCGCATGTGTCTCGGTTTTTGCGGGTCGGGTGGCAGATACCGGGCGCGATCCTGTTCCAATGATGGCCGCAGCCATGGAATTATTGGCCTTGCGCCCGCAATCTGAGTTAATTTGGGCCAGCCCGCGCGAATTGCTCAATATTTTCCAAGCCGATGAAATTGGTTGTCATATTATCACCGTAACGAATGATATTTTGAAAAAATTATCGTTGGTCGGTAAAGATTTAGATGATTATTCGCTAGATACTGTGAAGATGTTTTATAATGATGCTCAAGCGGCGGGATTTAAGCTGTAAT
>JAIFLK010000233.1 GCA_020049115.1 Chloroflexota bacterium
GTTTGCACGGCCGATATTTTCGCTTGACCATCGCTCAACGGCTCTAACATGCTATTGGAGCCATCAATCAGATAGGCCAGATGAACATGGCTTGGTAGCATGGTCGCTGTTGGTGGCGGGGGCGGAGTCATGGTGGGTGATGGGGTGGAAGTTGGGGGCGGCGTGGTTGGTGGAATAAGTAGGGCTATTTTTGTGGGAGTAGGCAGAGTCGGACTTGAATTTGTAATAAAACTTATTGCAATGATGAAACCACCGCCTAGTAATAACAATGTTATCAGAATCGCTATGCCTAAATAGGATATTGTGCGCCAATTTTGTGGGGGAGGTGTATTAACCAAAATTTTGGCGGTCAGCGGGCGGCGAGTGGTTTGTTCTAAGGCCGTTTGAAATTGAGCCATCGTTTGAAATCGCTTTTCTATTGGCAATTCAATGGCGGTGGCAATCACCTGGTCAAGCTCTAGGGTGACGGTGGGGTTGAGTTGAGGCAAGGGCGGTACAGTCACATGATTTAACATGCGTTGCACACTATCGGGCGGCATGGTGCGAGTCAATAAGCTATATAACGTTGCTCCCAACGCATAAACATCACTCCGCACATCGGTATGTCCACCGCCATACTGCTCTGGTGGACTGAACCCATGCGTGACCCCTTTGGCCCCCATCGTGGTTTTGTTATCGGGGTCATATAATTTAGCAATGCCAAAATCAACCAGAATCGCTTGACCATCGGGCTGAATTTTGATATTGGCGGGCTTAATATCTCGATGAATAATCGGTGGGGTGCGACTGTGTAAATAACTCAAAGCATTACAAATTTGGATTATCCACGTTAAGGCTTGCGGGGTGGGAACAATGCCATGTTGGTTCAAGATAGTCCGCAAATCTTGCCCCTCAATAAAATCCATAACCAGATATTGCCCTTGATTGGGAATCACAAAATGGTCAATCACGCGAGGCAGGTTAGGGTGAGATAACCGAGCCAGCAGATGGCCTTCTCGCTCAAATTGCTTTTGTGATTGAGGCGAAAGTTGCAGATTTTCTTTGACCGCAACCGTAATATTAAGCCGCATATCATAAGCCTGATAAACAGCCCCAAAGCCACCGCGTCCGATGGTTTGGTTAATTTGGTAACGGTCTAATAAAATTTGTCCCGTGTCGAGTGACATAGCTTGCTCAATATGCGTCTACTCACAAACCATGCTAAAATAGGCCCCCTGAAGAAAACAACCTTTCAGTGGGCTATAAAGATAGCGTCATCATAACTGCTTTGGGTTATCATCACAAGGACAACATGGGGACAGAATAGGGACATCATCATGGATGAAGAAAAACGGGTTGTATTAGGTCAACGGTTGCGAGAGCTACGCAAAGGCTGTGAGAACAGCCCTAGCTTAGACAAATTCGTGGCGCGGTTAGATGCAACCATTGAACCCATTGATGGCAACCACTTTGGCAAGTGTGAGCTTGGCAAGAGAACGGTATCTCGTGAACTTTTATTCGCGCTCATCAAGCTGTTCGCCCATGATCGCCGCTTAAACCTTTCGCTTGATGAAGCCCGTCAGCTAGTGGCGTTAAGTAGCTATGTTTTTAACGACCATGAGTTTCGCCAGATTTACGCCCCGTTTGAATTTTCCGCCCCAACGGATAATCTCGCCGTCCAATTTGGCCTGACCCCCTCTAACCACCGCCTTAATTTTTTAGTCACCATGTTAAATCGAGCCGTGCAACTGGCTTGGCAACAGCAGCATCATTCTCGCCTTGTGCAGCTATCCATTGAGTTAGCCCGCGTCTATCAACAACAAGGCTATTTTCAACAGGGGATTACATTATATGAAAAAGCCCTGCCCTTTGCGGAGTTGGTTGATGACCAACAGTTTTTGCGGGCGCGGGTACAAAGCAATTTGGCCTATCTCTACACCGAAACGAATGAGGTTTGGTGGGATAAGGCCGAACAGCTATGTATGCAATCATTGCGAACCTTTGCCGATTTGAAGCGGCGGGATAAAGAGCCGCATGTCCATAACCATTTGGGCGTGTTATATACCCGTTGGCAACGCGCCCACCCCGCCCAATTCCATTTAGACCAAGCGTGTCAGCTTTGGGAAAAACAGCAAGATGAAGAAAATTTACGAAGCAGTTTTATCAATCTCGGGCTGTTTTATCTGCAACGCGAACAGGCGGCGATTGCCCATGATTATCTTAATAGAGCGTTGCATTTAACCCCGCCAGAGTCGGCTTGGCATGATTTAGGCACGATTCAGCTAAACTTGGCTCTTTCCCATCAACGGCGTAAAAATTGGGATAAAGCGGAAGAGTCGCTCAAACAGGCCGAAACGACCTTTACTCGGCATGGCAGTTTTTCGGGCCTGGCGCAAGTATGGCACACCGTCGGGCTATTACAATTAGACCAAGAACATTGGTTTGAATCCCATTTTCATTTGGATAAAGCCCGTCAGTTATGGCAACAACTTAAGAACCCTTACCATGAAATCCTCGTTCAACAGGCCATAACGACTTGGCAACGCGAAAGTGAATCGTTAGTGCAACAACTTGTTACAGCCGATGACCTGACGGCGTTGTTGCATGATTTGCGCTAACATGGAGTCCAAATCTTTAGATTTGAGTCTAACAAATCTAAAGATTTGGACTCCGAAACTCATTGTTAGGTGTTCCCACCAGAACTCCCACCCTCTTGCTTATCTTTGATATAGTTTGTCATTGTATCCCTCCATTCTTAGTGTGTGTTAGTTTACTCTGTCAATACTATATCACTCCTTATATTCCCCCTTCAACCAGAAAAAACTATAACCTTCTCTAGGAAAAGCTAGAGAATTGGGATTTGGAGTCCAAATCTTTAGATTTGTCGTCGTCAAATCTGAAGATTTGGACTCCATTGTCGCCACTAAATCTGAACATGATGCCCATTCAAACCATTCTCGTAGTAGATGACGACTACTTTATGCGAACCAGCTTACAGGGCTACCTCACCAGTCAAGGTTACGCCGTCATAACGGCCAGCCATGCCGCCGAAGCCCTGAGCCAACTCGAACAAAAACCGCCTGATGTGGCGGTGATTGATATTGTCATTCCTATAGATGGCAGCCGTGAGCGTGGCGATTTGAAACAAAGTGTAGGTTTACAGTTAGTCCGCCAACTCAAGGAACGGCGGCCAGATATTGGCGTGGTCATTCTCTCGGCGCATGAAGACCGCCGTGACGAAGTATTAGAATTGTTTCGCACTATGAACGGTATCATCTACCAAATCAAAGGGTCACGCAGCCCAACGGTCTTGTTGCAAGCCATTCGCATGGCCGCCAGAGGTGACATTTGGATTGACCCTGACGCGAATTTAACCCGCGTCTCCACCTATTTGCTCAACCTCAGCAGCCCCACTGAACGTCCCATTTTAGAACAAGCCTTAATCCGTTTACCCCAATTGACGCCGCGCCAACGAGAGGTGTTAGCAAAAGTAGGCGAAGCCTGTAGCAACAAGCGCATGGCGGAAGAACTGCACATTGTGGAAGGCACTATTGTTACACATATTAATACGATTTATGCCACCTTATTCAACCAGGCCGCGAAAGAGGCTAATTTGCGCGAGTCGGTTTTACTCGCGAAAGTCGCCCTGATAGACCGTGCGCGGCGGTTGGAGCAACGATGAAACCACGCCTGCTGCTCACCGTCATACCACCCGTAATCTACACCCTGTTTGTTTTGGTGGCGATTATGGGTCTCCATGCCTCATGGGGTTTGGCTTACTATTCAATTAATCAACCGTTTGGTGGCTTTGCCCTGTTTTGGCGAAAAGAATCGCAATGTCTGGTAGTACATCTCTTTACGGGTGAGAATTGGCCTGGCGTGCAAACGGGGCGGCTACAACCGTTTGATTGCATCATTGCGGTAGATGAATTTTTGCATAACCCTGCTTATGGGGCTAGGGAACGGGGCATGGCGCAAATTATCCCTATTCAACGCCGTACAAAAAGTACGCTTAATTATTTAATTAAACGAAATGGCGACCTTTTTTGGGTTGATAATGTTCCCGTTATCCCATTCACTTGGGATATGTATTTTGAAGTATTACTGCCCCGTCTGATATTTGGCTATGGCTTACTGGGCTTAACTTTTCTGGTTTATCAGGCTCGCCCCACAGGGGAGGCCAATCTCATTGTCGCGCTGAATGGCCTTTATAGTGCCGCCATCTTTGGTTTCCTGGCCATTAATGACACCTTAATCGGGTATGCCCCTGCTCATACTCCCATTTATGGTTACACCATTGTCGGATTGTTACCTTTCATACCTGCTTCATTTTTTCATTTAGGGCTTGTTCTGCCCGCCGTTGAGAAACCGTTATGGTTATATCGTTGGCGATATCTGGTCTATATTTTTACGCTCCCGTTGGCTGTGCCTTTTTTACTGGTTTATCTCTTTCCTGCCCATCAGCAGTCCGCCTCTTTATTACAAAATCTATTATCTCCCCTCATGGTTGTTTTTATGTTGAGTTGCTTGTTAATCATCATTGGACGTTATTATTGGCTCTATCAAACGGCGACCTCGCCCCGCATTAAATTTCAATCCTATTACTTAATGTTAGGGTGGGGTATCGGTGTTTTACCCGTATGGGGGCTTTATGGCCTCAATTTTTTTACAGGGCGGTTCAATAGTTGGATAATAGATTACATGCCCTTTCTATTATTGATATTCGCCTTTTGCGTGGCTTATGCGACATTACGTTATCAACTGTTTCCAGGCTATAGTCAACGCCTAAAAACCTTGCTCATCATTTCAAGTAGCTTACTTTTAGCAGGGGGCTACCATTTCATTATTGAGCTAGTTCTCATCATTTCAAGTAGCTTACTTTTAGCAGGGGGCTACCATTTCATTATTGAGCTAGTTGATTTGCCCCACAAAGGCATAACCTTATTATTACTCATCATAACCACGCTCGTCAGCAGTTTTTTTTGGACATATCGCCCCTATCAAGGCATCTTGGGCGATTTTTTCACCCGCCTGCTGCACCGAGAACAGAATGATTTACAAACTATTACTTATTTGAATGAAATGCTTTATCAACACAACAGCCATTTGGCTGACCTCACCCAAACCATTGCCGACAGTCTCTATCAATTGGCTGAGGCGGA
>JAIFLK010000155.1 GCA_020049115.1 Chloroflexota bacterium
TCGCGGCGATCATGTGGCTTTGGTTTAGGGTGGCCATGGCTAATTTTTGTTGTAGAAATAGACCCACTGGCCCAGTATTCATATTACCCGAGTCAGCCATCTCCTTCAATGTTGGCGTACTATCGGTTTCCACCAAATCCCATAGCCAGGTATAAGCCGCGACGGATTCAGCCCCATTAAGGTATCCCGCGACGGTTTTGCTATCCTCGCTATAAGAGCGCGCCCCATAGTTAAACCAAATCGCCCGATAAGGCCCACGCGGTAAATCGCCGCCCCATTGTTGACGCTTAGGGTCATGAAATTGTTTCACTGTCTTAAGCCAATCCTCCGTCGTCCAGCTTTCCGTAGGATAAAGCACGCCCGCTTTATCAAACATGCTTTTATTATACATTACAAAATTAGCTCCCACCCCTAATGGTAGGCCAATAATTTTATCTTGCCATAGCGCGCGCGTTTGCCAAAAGCCAGGAATATACATTGTAATATCAAAATTATCCCGCCGAATCAACTCGCTCAAATCCAGAGCCTGTGGATACCAATTGCTATTCCAATAAAAGGCCACATCAGGCGCGCCCTGCCCCGCCTCTAACGCGGTGGACATGGCTTTGTCAAACTCATCCTCACTCAAAATGGAAAGATCAACCTTAATATTAGGATGTTTGGCTTCAAACTCCTTGACTAACGCTTGTTGAGTTTCATCTGAATAATCTTCCGAAGCCACTGACCACCAGCTAATAATTACGGGTTCTTTAGCAGGTACAGGCGTATCCGTCGGCACAGGCGTGGGCGTAGCGGGTGGAGTAGAGTTACAAGCGGTAAGCAAAATAGCGAACATTACGCTAACGGTGATGGCACGTAGCCAGAGTTGATGAAAGGGTTGTTTGTTGATGAACATTGGCAAATCCTCGAAATATCTAAGCCTTTATAAAGTTCAAAACCTTATTAGGACTTACGCAAAAGCCAAGCCTACCCCCCTTAATCCCCCTGACATCGGGGAGAGATTTTGCTCCCTCTCCTACGTATGGGGTGAGGTGTTTGCGTAAGTCCTACTTATAAAGGCTGGGCTTGTGTTGGGTAAAGCATGGCTAACGTGCGGTCATCAAATGAGCCACGTTTGTTATAGCCTAACAAATCAAGTAAGGCGGTTTCAGGTTGGGGCTGTTGGGTGAGAGGGTGCAAATAGTCAAAAAGTTTAGGCAAATAATTGTCGTAGGGAATAAAATCATCCGCCACACCGTCACACATGGCAACAATCATTTGTGGCGTTTGGGCGAATGTTCCCACCGATACACGGTCAAGCCACTCTTTCCAATGTAAACTGGTCAGAAAATAGGTTGAGCCAACGGCTTCGCCCGTATCAGGTTCAGCCAATGTAATAATTTTATCACCAATTTTCGCCGCTAACAAACCATCGCCCACCTGCACCACCCCAAGCAAACTCCCTTCATCTAAAGGGCGATGAATCATGCCCAAAAAGGTCGTGCCTAAATCCCGCAAAATCACCCCACGTTGCTCGGCTTCTGCGGCTAAACTCTCCCATGCTTGGCGCAAACCATGTTGAAGTGAAATTTTAATCACTTTCGCCAAATCTAAATCAGGTGGAGCCGCCTCTAAATACTTTATTATGGTGCTAACCGCACTCTCTGCCGCCAAGCGTGACCCCACGCGCGCCAACGGACAAGAGCCGCCCCCGTCGGCCACCACCATGAGTTGCCACGGCCCCGTTTGCCCCAGGGCAAAAGAATCCTCACGAAAACTCCCCTGATGAGCATGTCCCTTGCCACGCCGACTGGCCGCGACCATAGACCAACCCGACGCGGTGGTCATGGCTTGAGTTAAGGTGTGCGGCACGCGGTCACCCAATTCAGGGTCAGGCTCAAGGGTCAGCCAATTGGTTGCCACGCCGCTATCTGTGGTCATCGCAACATTACTCATAAGACAACTTGAATACCTGACGGTGGTGGTGGCAAATCCACTTTCGCCTCACCCACTGCCGCCGCGTTAATCGCCACACTCGCCTTAGAAATGGATTGCGACACCCATTTGAAATACTGCGTTATCTGGTCAGGGGTCACATTGTCCATCATCAACACCACCTCTGTTATCCGCTTGAGCGTGTTCACATCCACCCCGCCACCGCAACCTAAAGCAATAATCGTCGCCACTTTTTGCTTGGGGCGTTGCTTAATCGCGTCGGCGGCCTGTTCCCAATGGTCAGTCGGCATGCCGTCAGTCATTAAAAAGACTAACGGTTTGTAATCCCCTTTTTGGGTCGGGCTATTAGGCCGCACATCATGGTCTAGCGAATGATTAAGAACCCCCAACGCCGCACCCAACGAGGTTGAGCCACTCGCTTGCAGATAGGGAATCTGCACCTGGGTCAACTCCGTCAGCGGCACCACCATTTTGGCTTCGCTGGCAAAGGTAATAATGGCAAGATACGCCGTTTCAATCGCGCTGGGGTCGTTCATCAATTCGTTATATAACAAACTGACCCCTTGATTCACCGCCTGAATCGGCGCGCCTGACATTGAGCCTGAAATGTCTAACAGTAAATAAATGGGCAGCCGACGAACATCTCCGCCCCCAAAATTCATGTCCATCATGGGTTTAGTTCCTTGTCTCTAAATGACGAATAGCTACAGTTATTTCTTGCTCTAATATTTTAAATGCCGATAAACTCCGCAAAGGTGAATAATCGGTAATTTCATCAGCCACTGATTTAGTAGCTAATCCTAACGAAAAATTTTTGAGTCGTCGCGGGGACCGACCACTTGCTTGTCGCAATAAATTATGTAAAATTTCTTTAGGATTAGGCTCACGCTCAATGTCTTTTAAGGAAGGTAACTTAATGGGTTCACGCCCCATAGGATTGCCTGCGGCTTGACGAATAGCACTTTCATCAAATAACAACCACGCCTCTTGCATCCGTACAGGGATAACACAAACGTACAAAGGGGGATTTTTAAGAGGTTCTATGGCTTTACGAATCTCTTGCACCCGTTTTTCTAAAGATTCTCGTTCGGCATCACGATGTATAAACAATAAATCACACGGATAAAGCTCTAAGGTTGCTTGAATTTTTGCAGTTAAAGTAGGGGATTTTTTCAACAAAAGCTGTCCTACCTCAGCCCATTGTGGTTCGATTATCCACATGGCTCGATGTTGTTGTAATAACCATGTTAGAATATGTATCAGAACTTTATCCGAAGTTCCATCAGCCAATAAAGTGTAATATAATTTTCGCGCCAATTACGCCAACTCCGCTAAATAAGATAGTTGTAGGTCTAAACGGTCAATGATGCGGCGAGGTTTCTCAGCTTTCTTAAGTGCTATTTTTTTAAGTGGCGGTACGCGGTAATCTAATAATGTTCCTGAGATAACAGGTCTAACTTCGGGACTAACCCTAGCCCGCCATGTATCTGACAGCCACCCAAATTGGACACTTTGGAAACGTTGCCCTTCCTTAATTTGTCCTTTCAATTCAGCCATTAATAAATCGTCAGGGGCTATTTGCTGTACCACCGCAGGCGAATGAGTATTGATAATAACTTGGCGTAATGGGTTATCCGCGTCAACGGCAAATTCAGTGTCGGTTGCCATGTCGCGTAATAAATCTAAAATGGCAGGAATACGGGCGGGGTGAATCCCATTTTCAGGTTCTTCTAGGCAAATAACCCCTGTGGTTTTTGGGTCTAATTCCATCACGGCTAGGGCTAAAAAGCGCAATGTTCCATCAGATAAGGCATGGGCGGGGTGAACTGTACCGCTATGGTCAGTTGCTTCTAAGGTTAACAATCGTCGCCGTTCATCACGGTCAATGTTAATTCCGCGCACATCCTCAATCAATTCAGCTAAACGGTTGGTCAGTTGGCTATAAATTTCAGGTTTATTGTGAGCTAAATGATATAACGTGGCAGGCAAATTAGCTCCGTTGCTTTGTATTTTATTATTTTGTAACATTTGGATAGTTTCAAACTCGTCAGATTTTCGTAAGGCTGATGGCTCTAATTGTAATAATCGCCATGACCTCATTTCGTTACGGGCTAGTAACGCGGTGGGGCTTTCCAGGGCAGTTACCGTAGATAAAACAGTGCGGGGCAAATTTTGAGGCAAGAAAGAGAGTGAACGACCCGCTTGATGTAACCGAATATGGTTCTCATTCATGGAAATAAATTTGGTATTTCCGCCACCACCCATTAAAACTGATTTACTCCAAATGTTAGAACGCTTAATGAAACCTAAATCAGGCTTTATTTGCTCTAATTTTTCTTCAATCAATTCTAATCGCCCTAACGTTAATGAATTTTCTTCAGTCCGATAGGCTAAAACAATTTTGTAACGCAAAGAAGTTGCTCTCGCTTTGGCTTCTTGTCCTAAATCATCATAACCTGTCGGTGGAATAATCATTTCGGCTTCAAAACTCATTGTATTGGCATAAGTATTACCAACACGATGAAAGATGGTGCTAATATTAGCCCTTTCACCTGCACCGCGAATAGATTTCAGCGCGCTTAAAAAATCTTTATCGGCTAAGGCACTCAAAAATTGAATCGCGTCAAATAAATTGGATTTGCCCACGCCATTCGCGCCTGCGACACAGGTAAAGGGGCCGAAACGGACATCCACATCTACTAAATTTTTGAAACCAGAGACTTTTAAGCGAGTGAGCATAGTGCCTGTAGTTTACCACGTTATGGGCTACCGTCAAGAATTGCGACCTTATCAAATCGCAATTTGGTAAACGGGTCTAAATTGAGTACAATTTAAGCCATTATAAGGTTCAAAACCTTATAATGGCTGGCCTTATTTCATATCACAAACGGAGTTTCGAGTTTCAATTTATGGATAGTTCTAAAACGATATTACGGTTTAGCGATTGTACGTTGGCAAAGTTGGAGGATATGTTTCAGGTGAAACAAACGCGAACTTTAGCCGCGTTAGACAGTTGGTTGCAACGGCAAGCGGAGGTTTCTGATTTTGAGAAGCAAATTTTGCTTATCTTTCAAGAGCGTTTGATTACCAATGTCCATGATTGGAATGAACAAGAATTAAGCCTGCATTTTATCGGTCCAATCTTTAGTTTGGTTAATTTTACGACAGCACAATTCAATCTCTTTGCTGAACGTTCATTTTCAGGGGTGGTTAAGGACATTGAATTGAAAGGTGAGCCTGATGGCATGGTCGCAAGCGGTTTTCGTGAGCCGAAAAAACCTTACTTTTGTTTTCAAGAATATAAGAAACATAAAGACCCTAATGGCGACCCCGCAGGGCAATGTTTAGCGGCCATGTTGGTGGCACAGGAATTAAATGAAACGAAATATCCCATGTATGGTTGCTATGTCATGGGGCGAGAGTGGTATTTTATGGCCTTACAAGGACGTGACTATGCCATGAGTGAGCCATATACGGCGACGCGCGAGGATATTTTTGATATATTTCGTATTCTCAGAGCCTTAAAGCAGATTATTACCGAGTTAATTGAGCAAAATAGTTAAAACAAAAAAAGGGACGCATTTGCGCCCCTTTTTTAGCTCTTATAAGGTTTGAAACCTTATAAGAGCTGATTTAACCTTTATAACTCATCAAGCGTATCCGCCGCGCAACCTCACCAAAGATTAACACGGTGCTGGTTAGGGCAATGACAAAGCCCCACGTGCGCAGGCTGAGAGGTTGGGTACGGAACACCTCGCCGCCAAAGGTGGTGACGGCAATTTGCACCACCACAATCAAAGCCACAATGCCTAAGAAGTTACGACTCTTGCTCAACCCATCAAAAGGTGATTTGGTGAGGTGCAAGGAACGGGCATTAAAGAGGTTAAAGACTTGCTTGCTCAACCCATCAAAAGGTGATTTGGTGAGGTGCAAGGAACGGGCATTAAAGAGGTTAAAGACTTGGAAGAAAACGTAACTGGTAAAAATGGCCGCCGAGAATTCACCCGACTCAATGTCGGGATAGAAGCCAAAGAAGCCTGTCAACATCATCAAAAGGAGCATAATGGTGAAATATGACCCCATGCCGATGATATTTTCCCACATAATGCGGGTGATAAAGGGAGCTTCACGCCCAATCGGTTTGCGGGTCATGGTATCATCTGACGGTGGCTCAAGACATAACGCCAACACCGCCAGCGTGTCCATGATGAGGTTAATCCATAACAATTGAATAACGGTTAATGGCACATCCAGCAATTTAATGCCAAACATTGGCTCTAAAAAGACCGTTAGGAAGGGACTTAAAAACGCGGTGGTTAAGGCCGAGAAGTTAATGGTCAATTGGAATTGAATGAATTTTTGGATATTCTCATACAACGTGCGTCCCCAAT
>JAIFLK010000128.1 GCA_020049115.1 Chloroflexota bacterium
TCAGAACAGGCTTTTTACCAACCAAAAGCTAGATTAATTAATCCAACTCCAACACATACAACGGATACGCCTCCGTCACCTGCCCCGCCCGAACCGTAAAACGCTCATCATTACGAAAAGAAAGTATCTGATTATTAGTACGGCTTAATTTATACCACTTTTCGCCAGGGATATTAACGGCAATAACGTAATGGGCAGGCGGTAAATCCGCTACATTAAATTTTCCTGTCGCGTCAGTCGTGGTTTCACGGCTAAAGGGTTGGCTGCTACATGGCGTAACCCCCGCAAATCTCGCCGCCAATTCACGCACGCACACCTCTACTTTTGCCTCCGCCACCACTTTACCATTACGCCGTATTTCCCCTTGTAATGTCCCTGTGGGGTGAGTCATTACCTGTGGCAACGGCGGCCCCGCCCCTGCCACCGCCATGGTGTCAATCTGATTATCCACCAAATCGCTATTCCACATAAAATAAGCGTACCAATTATTGCCATCAAATACATTCAAGCCCCAATCCGTGCCAATCCACACTCGCCCCTGCGAGTCCGCCGCTAACGATTTAATGTAATTACTCGTTAGCCCACTATTTTCGGTATTATAATTATGCCAAAGTTGCCCATCAAAACGCAATAATCCTTCATTATAATTCCCTACCCAAACCTCCCCCTGCGCGTCTACCGTTAAGGCCGTGGCAATTATCGAGTCCTGACTCGGATAGTTCAGCCACTGTTGACCATTCCAAGTGGTTAAACCATTGGGATATAGTACCCAGGGCTGGCCTTGTTTATCTAACGCAATATGATTAAACAAATCCTCCCCATGAGCAAACCCCGCGCCGATTTGAAAAACTAGCCACTCCTGCCCATCAAAACGCGCCACACTATGAAACATCGCGAACCAAGCCGTCCCATCTGTAGCCACCGCCATGTCTTTCACTGAATTAAGACTAACAGGCGTATAGACCAATTTCATGGCATCGTAATTTTTCCAATTGTTGCCATCAAAATAGCTCATCCCCTGCAAATAACTCACCCAAATCCCCCCCCGCGCGTCACAACCCACCCCTTGCACTAATGAAACTTTAGGTAATTTATAATCTAGCCAACCCTCGCTATCAAAGCTATTGAGACCTGCACTATTGGCAATTAAAACCAATGGTTTAGGGCAAATCGCCACATCGTCTATTAAATCAGTTTTCAAAATGGAATTACTCTTACTAATCCAGTACCAACTTGCCGCGTCCAAACAACTCAGGCCAAAACCAAAAGAGCCAAAACAGGCCACATCAACTAACACACTGCCTGCTGCCATTTTAACCGTTGTGGCCGTAGCTATCACCTTTGGTGTAACAGTCGGTAAGATGGCAGATTTTGACGTAACAGTGGGTAAGATGGTAGCCTTTGGCGTAACAGTCGGTAAAGTTGTAGCCTTTGGAGTAATAGTCGGTAAGGGTGTAGCCTTTGGCGTAATAGTCGGTAAAACTGTAGCTGTCGGCTCAAGCTGTTCAGGGGGTGTATCTGCCTGACGAATAGTTTCAATCGTCGCGGTGGCTGATATGGCGGTACGTTGTTGGGTTAAAGCAACATACATGTTATTAAGTACCATCACTGCCCCGGCAAGTAATAAAAGGAAAGCAATCAACCAGGGCAACGCCGCGCTGTATGAAAAACCCGTTGAAGACTTCTTTATTGGCGGAGCAGGAGGTGGTGGCGGAGGAGGTACTACTTGCGGCTTCACCACGACGGGTGGCGGCTGTATGGCTGTCGCGACCGTTACCGTTTGCGGCACAACCTGTTGCCAAACCTGATACATGGCCTCTATCGAAAGATAACGGTCTGTGGGTGAGAGCGCGGTGGCCTTAAGAATAATTTGCTCTAAGGGCGTGGGGGTGGGCTGGTTGATTTGCCGAGGTTGCCACCCAACTCCCACAGCTTGCATATCACCTGTAACAAGTTGATATAACAGCGCGCCCATTGCGTAAATGTCACTCTGCGGGGTCAATTGACTTTCGGGGTAAGTAGGTTGGCGCGCGGCGGGTGGGTTGATTTTTGCCAGCACAAAATTGGTTAATAATACGTTATCATGCTCATCTAAAAAAATGTGGCTTGGTTTGAGCGCGCCATGCACCAGCCCACGCTGATGTGCAAAGGCTAAGGCGGAGGTTATTTGTTGTAAGAGTGGGTCAATTTCACTGACACTCAACGGCACTCGCGGTAGCCATTTCGTTAAATTACCATAACGATGAAGTGGCATGGCGAGATAAGTGTAATCATTAACCTGCCCAAAATCTAACAAGGGCAAAATATGGGGCTGCGTGACGGTGGTCAGCATTTTTAATTCTTGATAAAGCGGCTGCCCCACTTGAAACATGGGCGCGTATTCAGGCGCAAAGACTTTCAAAGCCACATATTGCCGCGTCGCGCCGACGCGATAAGCCTGATATACCTGCGCCACTGAGCCTTGCCCCAGCAACTCCACAATTTGATATGCACCTAATGTTTGGTGAGTTAAATTCAGCATGTTAACCTTAGAAATATTTTGGGGATAATTTGGCAGATATATTGGGGTTTTAGTTACGATGGTAACGAAAGGGTAGGGTTATCTAAAAAATTTACTGTTTTGACGGGATAACACTAATACACGCGGTCTGGCTCCTTTTTGATACTTAAAATCAAGCCCTAAACGAAATATTTCTGCCATGTAATAACTTTCATCTTCACGAATAATAACGCCATTATCTTCTAAGGTCTTTAATTCATCACTAGTGAGTTTTACCCCATCGGACTTGAAAGGTATTTGCTTTTCTGGTGAAGATAATAATTTAGTGAATATTTCTTGTAAAATAGGGTTTTCTTTTGTTATTTCATCAATTTTATAAACGCTACAATTTTTAATAACTTTACGAATGGCAGCAGGCACTAATAAGCGGTCTTTCCAATAATCTTTTGTTTGATGGCTTATTGACGCTTTCGCGGCTTCATCAAGAAATCTAACTAGATCTCGGGCTTGAATCTGTCCCTTAAAATCTGACAAAGCCGCAATAATCCATGCAGCCGAGCCAGGCTCACGCGAATCAAATTTCCCTAACTTAAGCCCCCACAATGAAACTAACTCACCAACCAAAGCTTCGTAACCCATGTCTTCTACCTTTAATTCATCATTTCCTGAAATATCCATTACCTGTCTTACAATCCAAGCGACCAAACGTAAGGCTTCCTCACTACTCCATTTCAAGGCGTATGGTTCATACTTAGCCATCAATTGGGCTGAATTTTGTTTGATAGCACTTAATACTAAATCTCGTCGAATAAATACCAACAAGCCAATAGGACGGCCAGGCTGCTGCTCTAACCATTCTGGTACATCTTGTAATAAAGCTCTTAAAGCAATTTGCTGAGATTGATTAGACTGTACATCTTGAAAAATATCTTCTAAGCCGTCAATTACAGCAATAACTGATGTTTTCCGTTGACGTAAATAGTTTGCAAACTCTTGACCAATTCCTGTAGTTCCTAAACGAAAACCACTACGCCAGGCAATGATATTTAACCAATAATCTCGCCACTGACTTTCATTTAAAGAATATGTTAACATCTCTCGAATATAGTCTAGAGTTTCGAGACTATCATATTCCTGTTCAAAGCCTAAAAATTGGACTATCTCATGATGTTCTTGATTTAGCCCTATCAAATTATTCAAACTACGTGATTTCAATACAGAATACACATAAACAGGCGATGTTTTAGATAGTTCTTTTTCACCTGTAGCTTGTATAAAAAATTGCCATGTGTGTCGGCGAACTATTTGTAAAAAGGTATAGGTTTTTCCTGCTCCTTTCGCCCCAACCACCACCACAATTGGGATTTTTTGATGATGGTCAGCAACTAAGTGGCGTAAAGGGGCAATGGCTAAAAATTTATTAACATCATCAGTAGTTTCAGCATAAATAAGTTTATGCGTAAAATTAGCCAAATCAGTTCTTTTTTGTTGCAACGTATCTAAATCAGCCAATGATTCTTGAGGAATATTGGCAGGCAACCATTCAACCAAAGGATGAATTTGTTTTAAGATATTCGAGGAACTCAAACGCTCAATAACTGTCGCCCACTCACTTGGTAACACGATAAAATCCGAATTAAAATAACTGAGGTATAATAAGTCAGGGAGATATTTAGGTTCATTAATGTTTTTCTCTTCTTCTTCTGGTTTAGCTGGTGCAAGGGTTTCTAATAATTTTAACAGCTTATCTTTATAAGGTTCAAGTAATGAACTATCTTTTTCATATTCTATCGGAACTTGAGACATTATCAAAGCAGGCAGTGGCTCTTTTTCTTGTTTAGTGGGCGCAAGTTTACTTAATAATTCTAATATATATGCGGTGCCTTCCATAGATTGCCCACTTAAGGTCGTGACTAAAACCCGATAAACACGCGGATCTAACAGCAACCCCGTAGCCAGTTCAGATAAACCTGCCCGTAAATCTATCACTACTGCTTGAACGCCTAACTCATGCCCTAGCCGCGCCAACATTGTGGTTAGCATGAAGGGGTCATGAGCCGCTTGAATAAGATGTTCAGGTTTAACGGCTATGGTGGAAAATTGTTGGTCAGAACGAAAAGCAGGTAAGAAATAGATATTATCTAAAAATAAATCTTGCGTTCGGTTAGCGACTAGCTTGAGGCTAGTGGACATGGTAGGGTCAGGGTCGCTATGGAGTAAGGCTAAAAAATCCGCCAAAGATATAGCCATGGTGGGGAAGCGTGACTTTAATAACCAAGTAATACCAGGGGCTTCTAAATCAGCATCTATTAATAAAACGGGTTTATCAGGCCGACTCTTCGATAGTTCTCTTACAAAAGCAATGGCATGTAATGTTCGCCCAACGCCTCCCTTGAATGAATGAAAGGCGACCACAGGCGGATACTCATCAGGCAGAGGCTCTAAAGGAGGCGTATGAGCGTCAGGCCAAAGCACTGAGGCGCGACTTAACAATGGTTTACGCTTGGGGCGTTGTGGCTCTTCATCAGTTTCCTCCCATATAACATCAAATCTGCGCTCTTCGTCAATGAGACTTTCTAATATAATGTAAGATGATTCCTCAGTTGAAACAAAACGTGGCTCAAATGTATCTTTCAACCATTCTAAAACCTCTACTTGCTGATTAGGACGAATACCAAGAGTTAAACCGTCCCAATAGGTTCTTACCCAAACAAGCGATTGCGGCCAATTATTTTCCTGTTGGGCAATTTCCATGACTGTTTCTACATCAACCCACGTATAAAGACGGATATTTCCTAACATAGTCTAAATATTCTCCTCAATCCATTGCTTTATCTCTTTCAACCATTGAACCAACTTTTTTTCATCATCGCTATTCATTTCAATCCCATATCGCCAAACTTGATGGGCATCAGACAAGGAATAAGAGGAGGAGGATAACCTATTATTTTTGGCATTACGAGTTAAGCGAAATGATGATAATTCAATCTTAATCGTGGCAGATAAACGTAATTCTTTGACCCACTTGCTTATATCATGGTCTAAATCACCCTTAATATCAGCTGTGGTACGAAAAGATTGTCGTTTCAAATAAATTGATTTTAAACCACATTCAACCGCATAAAATAAAAGCAGATAATTGGTGGGTAAAGAATCTGTCTCAGCCAAATTTTTATTTTGCAAAAAGCCTTTTCTTAATTCATTTACGCCAGCATGTATTTTCATTAACCAACTATTCGCCCCATAAAGCATAAAGACACAGGGAAAAAAACTGCTTCCTTGATGAAAGACCATTTTTTCCCTATGCCTTCACGGTTAACCACATCACACCGAGTGTAATATCCGCCCGCAAGTGCCACAGTAAACCAATTCATCATCGGCGCGGACACGCTGGGCTTTACTGCTGGACATGCCAACATTACAACCTTGACAGGCCCCATCTTTCACCAAGACCACCGCGACCCCAGCTTTTTTAACCCGTAAACGGTTATATTCCTCGACCTCGGCGGGCTGAATACTGGCAATTACATCGGGGCGTTGGGTGGTTAATTGGGCAATTTTTTGCTGATATTGTATTTGTAATTGTTGTAATTTTTCCTGCTCACCCTGGGCGGTGGCTTGGGCTTGAGCTAAAGCGGTTTGGGCTTCGGCAACTTGGGCTTCGGCGGCTTCAACGGCAATTAATGCTTCTAGTAACAATTCTTCTTGTTGCACATGGTGACGTTTTAAGGCCGCGACCTCTTTTTGCAAATTAGTGGCTTCTTTCGGATTGACGTTTTTACCACCGTAAAGCCTTTTTTCCTCTGCGGCGATTTTATCAGCTAAACTTTTCACCTCAAGTTCTAAATTTTGGTAGTGAGTTTGCGCTTGACGTAAGGTTTTCGCCACGACCTCAGCCATTTGTTCGGCTTTAATTAACGCCTTACTTTTACCGATATTAGCCGCAAGTTTGGCTAAAATTTGCTTGGCCTCGTCCAGTTGGCTATCAATCAGCTGTAAACGATAAAGATATTGGGCATGTCCCACCAGAAAAACTCCGACTACGATTGGACAGGATTAACAGGATTAGCAGGATTTTTTAGCTTATAAAATGAATCTTGTTAATTCCCATTAATTCGGTCTTGTTTAATATTACCTATAATAAAGAAGGTTGGCCCGCTTTAACCAAATCAATCATCATGGGGTTGTAATTATCGCCCGCATTGATAACCACATCACGCCGAATGGATTGTTGCATGGCAATCGGCCCCGTAATATAGATTTCAGACAGGGAGAAACTTAGCACTTGCCCGTGGTCATCCAACATGACATCGCCTATTTTGCCCACTTTAGTGGCACTCGGCGAACTTACTTCTCGCCCCTTAAGTTCCTCTCGGCGCACCCAACTGGTGGCCGCGTCAACCTGTTCAGGGGAGGTTACAACCTCAGAATGAGTAACAAAAATAACATCGACTCCAAATTGGCTAATGGCTTCAGCCTTAATGAGTTTGGAAGCCCCAAACTTGAAAAAGCCCTCACCCCCTAGATGAAGTCCCGTAATAGTAGTTAAGTTACTATCAAAATAGAGGTCTTTGACTACACCTAATAACCGCCCATCACTTAAACTATAAATGGGTTTATTCAGCAACGTTTGACCTACTTTCATGCTGCCACCTCCTCACTTGCTTTGTGTAGCTCTATTTTATCGCCTAAAGTTTGCTGTTCCGCTTTGGCTAAATCAATGGTCATTAGCCCACCAGAGGTCAATAAATCCACCACACAGCCACGGGAGATATAGCCCCGATTAGCCAACGTGCCTTGAACCAACAGCTGCGCCAACTTGAAGCCAATAATTTGTCCTTGGGGGTCAATGATAATATCCCCGATGGTGCCGATTTTGGTGCCGCCGGGCGTTTCAATGGCGCGTCCTTTGAGGTCATCCCGTTTGAACCAGGTGGCTAACTCAGCGACTTGGCTACTATCAATGGGCGCGCTAGCTTGCTTTATTAAAAGCGCATCAACGCCAAATAGCCCTATATTATTTTGTACAATCACAGAAAATTTGCGGCTAAATAGCCCTTCTCCACCCAAACTGACCGCCGTAACGGATTTCCAATCAGGGCTAAATAAAAAAGCCTTGGCCGCGCCAACAATACGGCCTTCATTAGCGGTAATAATGGGTTTGTCTAATAGATTACTAATTAAATGCATGGCAACCTCCTCATATGGCTTAGTATACAGGAATCAAGTTAACGTGTCAATCATTTTAACGCGAAGGACGCGAAACAATACGAAAGGCACAAAATTAAACAAAGGTTACGGTGAGGGCAAAGGAATAACCTGCCAATCCGCCACGTTCCATGTTACGGTATCATAAATATGGGGCGCAATGCCATTCAAACTACGGTGAATCCCGTATAAATCAGGTAAGGCTAATAACGGAATTTGGGGCAAATCTTGATGTAGGATGGTCGCCAATTCACACAATAACGCCCGACGGCGATTATTTGGCAATGGAGTATATAAACCATCAAAAATTTCCAGTAATTTAGGGTTATTATAACGTCCTACATTAAGCCCCGCGACGGTATTGTCGCGGGTCGGAATGGAGCGCGGGTCGTAATAATCGGCCAGGTAAACCGTTGGGTCAACGCCAAAATAGCCATCATCCCAAAAATTGAGGTCAAAATTACCCCGTAATTCAATCCCATTGTCGTTCCATGGCCCCCAAAGTTTACCTCCTTCGGCGGGTTCGGTTTCTAATTTAATGTAAACTCGCCCCAACATTTCGGCAATGAGTTCATGGGCGATTTGCATGGGCTTGCCAAATTCATCATAACGGTAACTTTTTAGAATAAATGGCGTGCCTTCTGGGGCCGTTTTACAACCCACACACTGCCGCACCTCGTCTTTGGGGTCAACCAATTTCCAGCCCGCCTGGTCAAGCATGGCTTGGGCAATGCCAGGGTCGTAGTAATAAGGTGTAATGGCACAACCCTGCGTAGATAATTCGGTTTGCACCGGAATCCCGCGCCCCTCAAATGCCCGCCGATTCAAACGCTCGACATCAATGGATTGGAAAATGGCCTGGCGCACCCGTTGGTCGAACAACAAGGGATTGGGTTCACTGGGATTACCTGGTTTAGTAAGATTAGGCAATAACCGTAACACATAGCGAGCGGGGTCGGTGCGGTAAACATAAACGTTAGGGCTGGTACGCTCCATGCGTTTGAGGATTTGCTCATCATAAGGCCACAAATCTAACTGAGCTTCACCGCGCTCTAAAATGCGTTGACGTAATTTAGGGTCAGATTCTACCTCAAAGACAATTTGGCTAGATAAGGGACGATTGGGGACAAAATAGTGCGGATTGGCTAAAAAAGTAAGCCGTTCCCCTTTCACCCATTCGCCCAAAATAAACGGGCCGCTGCTAATGGGATTAAGGTTGCAATCCCAACTGAGCATGGCATTTGTGGCCCCGCAATAGTGGCGCGGAAAAACGCCTGTCCCCAAACCACCAAATTGAATCAAATAGTTGGGATAAAATTGGCTATAATGAACAATGGCAGTGTACGGGTCAGGAGTTTCAATATCTTTAATTAAGTCAAAGCCTGGGGCCCAAATGCCACTATCGCGCAAGGACTCCCAGGTATATTTAACATCATCTGAGGTGAAAGGCACATTATCACTCCAGACAATTTCGCGGCGAATATGCCAGGTGACGGTGCGACCATCTTCACTTAAACCGCCATTGTTGAGGGTCGGCAAGTCTAACGCTAATTCGGGGTAATAGTTGCCATCATGCCCAATCTCGGCCAGCGCGCCATAAATCAACTCGCCCACCAAAGCCTCATAGCCACTATCATTAAGGTAGGCATTAAAACTGGGTGGGTCAATGGCAATTAAGACGACAATGGCGTTATCAACGACATCTACTGAGCGCGCTAGTGGCGGCAAAGTGGGGGTGGGTTCAGGCGTAGGGCTGGGCGAGGGGGTGGGAGCTTGAATACAAGCGGTCAGTATAACGAGGCAACAGGTGAGGAATAGGAGTGGCTTGAAAAATGGCATGATTTGTAGATAAAAAGGGGGTTGTGGGGCTAGTATGATCCATGGAGTCCAAAGCGGCACGCTTTGTATAGTTGGTCAAAGCGTACCGCTTTGGACTCCGTCTCAGAGGATACTAACGCATAATGACGGGTAGGTAGACCAGAGGACGGTTATCACCGATGATGGCAAATTCACTGAAATGGGGCAGGGGAATAAAAAAGAAATTACCTTTGGTATCAGGGAAACAATTAGGACAGATATTTTCCCACTCAGTCCCATTCCACCAATAAACCCGTAAGGTATTTTCAAAATGTACGCCACTGTTTTGCCAATCGCCGTCCTCGTAATTCAGCGTTAGCATGGGCGACTTGTTAAATTGGGTCACGGGGCCGAGACTATCGATAGCAGTCGGCTCAAAGACGCGGCCAATAAAGGCGGTTAGTTTGGGCAAGGTCGTGGCATGAGGCGAAGTGATAGAAGTTGTAACAGTTACCATTGTATTGGTGACAACTGCCCAAGGTTGGAAAAACAGGGTCACACTTCCATCCGCCGAGGAGATGAGTCCACCATCTTCAGGGCAGATTTCGCCCGATCTAGGCCGACATGAGGGCGTGGGCGTAATGGTTGGCGTGGGTGTGGGCGTGGCGGTATCGGTGGCGGTGGGCGATGGCGTGGCGGTGGCTGGCTCGGTGGTGGCAGTGGGAGTGGCGGTTTCAGTCGGTGTGGTGGTCGGCGTGGCCGTTCCCGTAGGGGTGGGTGTCGCGTCAGCAATATCAATGGAACGAGTTCCAGTAACGCTGCCCAAAACATTAGAGACCACCACCGTCATCGTTTGAATACCACTGGTTGACCATTTATAAGTGGCAGTGAGGTTATTTTGCCCCGTCAGCGGTGGCGGAGACCAGATATAAGTGACGGGAGCCTGACTGACTGACTCTGGCAGGACAGCCGCCGTGAACGTATAGACATTAGCTAAAATTCCCCGTAGCGGGCCTGCAATGCTAACGGAGGTCGGTTTAATAAAAACAGTTACGGTATACGTGGCGGTTACGCTACCGCCGCCATTGGCCGCGTTAAAGGTAATGGTTTGAGTGCCTGCGGTCGTCCAATTATATTTGGCGTTAAGCGTATTTTGCCCACTACTAGGGGTGGGCGACCAGGTATAGACGAGGGGAGTGGTGTTATTAGGTGTAACATTTGCCACATAACTATATATTGTGTTGGCATTGCCTGTGGTTGTCCCACTAATAGCGATACTTGTCGGGGCAATGGCGGGGCTAACTAACACATTGCTTGTGCCAACAGCTAAACCAACATTATTGGTTGCCGTGACCACAATGGGCTGATTACCCGCCGTAGCCCATTGATAAATTACATTCTCGGTGCCCTGACCTAATTGTGGCGCAGGTGACCATGTAAATTTAAGATTAGGTAAGCTGGTATCAATGGGGCTAACGGTGGCGGTAAATCTGTAAGTTGGCCCGACGGTTTTATAACCCACGACCCCGGTGGTTGGCCCGTCAATGCTAACGCTAGATGGCTGGACTCCGTTAGTAACAGCGGTAACGGGTGAGCTATTATCACTGGTGAGCGTATTGGGCTGTAATATTGGGTTGGTCATGGATAGGGTTACGGTGCGAATGACAAAATCGTAACTCGTGCCGGTTTCCAAACCATTTATTAGTTTGATAGATTCCGATTTATTGTTAGTGCTACCTACCACCGCATAACTACCGCCCGAACTTTTCTTGGCTAAAATTTCGTAATAGCCTAGATTCGCCGTATAGATAATCGGAGTCCAACTCACTTGAACATAGCTAGTGGAAATGGTGTTTGCTTGAAGATTGGTTGGGGCAATGGTTTGGCTGTTCTGCCAGCCAAAGTTGGCATCATTCAAAAAACGGATTAAGGCGGTATCTGTTGCAGTAATGGCAAGGCGGTTGTAATCTAAGCTCATTTTGGTTGTGGTGGGGAGATTGACCATTTCTGTCGGAATGAAGCCACCTAAATCATTGCTGGCTAAATAAAACGTTTGCATCTTGGTTAAGTTACCCCAAATAAAAGCTGGCTTTACGGGTAAATTACCTGAAAGTAAATTAGTGGATAAATCAAGGTAAGTGAGGTTTTTTAGATTTTGTAAATCTTTGGGAAAAGAACCTTTCAGCTGATTTTGATGCAGGTCAAGTTTGGTGACTGAACCTGCCGTACAGGTCACGCCATACCAGCTACATGGGGTATTTGTTACCTTCCAGCCTGCTTTATTAGCCCAGCTACTTCCAGTGGTTGAGTCATATAACGAAACTAAAGCGGTACATTCTGCGATAGGAATTTCGCTAACACTACTACAAGAAACCGTTTGCGCGGCTACGGGAATTGGCTTAAATAGCAGGCTAAATAAAGCCAGGCTTATGATAACAAATCCCAGTTTCAGTCCTAAAAATTGTTTTAAGTTCATGTAATCATCTCCTTATATGTCAACATTGCGACAATAAATTAAATAAACTGTCGGGTTTAATAGAGAAACAGTATACCCCCATTTGGCTAACAAACCAAGTTATTCAAGTAAAATTGAGCATCAATGAAGGTTTAACATAAATATTTCAGAGAACAGAGGCAATTCAAAAATACCCTCCTTAATTCCCGCTATTCAGGGACTAAGGAGGGTAAATTTTTGTTAAACATTCGGATGCTCGACCTCAAATACATGGGCAGAGAGGTTGGCAACCCACTGTTTGCCCAATTGCGTCACCCGTAAGTAGTGTAGGGCAGGTTTTAGATAAGGGCTAACCACATTCCAATAAAATTTAGCAAAACTTGCCCGCATATCCCCAGGGTTTTTATAACCCATTTGAGCATTGACCCCTGTTTCCTCAAATTCATAAAATAGGGCGGGGATTTTTTGTAAGTAATTGGGGTCGCCCAACTGCCCAATAAAATCAGCCGCGCGTAATAATCCGCCATAGCTACGGGTGTCTTTATGCTTATCATCGTCAGGAATGGGGAAACGAGTCATCTCAATGTAAGATGTTACTAAATCTACTTCTACATCTACCAATAGCCGCCCACCAAAACGTTCTTGCACAAAGAGTTTACTACGGTCAACATGATACGGAGTCAAAGCCACATCCGTCCCACCTGAAACAATCTTGACGGTATTCGCCTCTATCCCGGTGGCAAATTCATCGTCTTTATCCTTACGACAAACACCCTTGACATAACCAATATCGTGAAAGAGTAAGGCCATGGTGAAATGCAGCCAATCACGCGGGGTCACGCCACCATCACACAAATGCTTACCACGTAAAATAGATTGCCCCACCAATGTGACCATAATCGTATGGTACATGTTATGGTAAAGGGCATCTGAATTGGCAATATTCTCTAAAGCTAACTGCCCCGCCCACCCCACAATATTGCCGTAATGTGGTTCATAAATGCTATACGTTTCAACATAGGCAGCCTTAAGTTCTTCTACAAACTGGTCTATCATTATTTTTTGTAAATTCAACATCTTAATATTACCCCCCATAGTATACCATAAAATAGGGCTTCGAAGTCTTAAGAACCGCGAAACTCTGGTTGATTCATTTATCATAAACGGTTTTCTTGTTTTGGGCAATAAGCCAAAATAGCTAATGGCAATGGTTACAAACTCAAGCCAACTCCGCCAACAACCACTCGCCAATTAAATAGCCATCGCCCGCGCCGAGGGTGATTAATACATCGTTAGGGGTTAGATGCATGAGCAGATAATCCGTCGCTTGGCGTAAGGTAGAGATATGTTGAATCTGAGGATGAGTCATCACCGCTAACAAATCATGACTGCTAATCTGCCCCGTATCTTTCTCGCGGGAGGCGAAAATATCCGTAATAATAACCTGGTCGGCTTCAGTAAAAGCCTGAGCAAAATCAGTTAAGAGCGTTTGGGTGCGGCTAAAGGTGTGCGGCTGAAAGACCGCCCAAATACGACGATTGCCAAAACGGGCGCGGGCCGCGGCCAATGTCACTTTAATTTCCGTCGGGTGATGGGCGTAATCGTCAATAATTGTAACTCCATGTACCTCCCCTTTGAGTTGAAACCGCCGATTAGCCCCCGTAAATTCACTTAAGGCAGCGACAGCTAGGGGCAAGTCAAGGTCATAATGTTGGGCAATGATAAGAACAGCCAGCGCGTTAGTTACATTATGTAACCCTGGAATAGCCAGGGAGACTGTAAATGGCAACAGCCCTAGCGAAGTCATACATTGAAAATCATAGCCCCCGCGTGAATTCAATTGTAAGTTTGTGGCTTGCCATTGGTTCGTAGATTGCAAACCATACGTTATAACGGGCGCAGTGGCCTGGGGAATAATGCTTTGCACACCCATGTCATCGCCACAGGCAATCACTAAACCAGTGAGCGGGACGAGGCGCACAAAGTCATGGAAGGCTTGCTGAACATGTTGATATGTTGGAAAAATATCGGGGTGGTCCCACTCCACAAAGGTAATGACCGCCACTTCGGGGTGTAGTCCTAAAAAGGTGTGGTCATATTCATCAGCCTCTATCACAAAGAGGCCACTGTTTCCCGCAGCAGCGTTACTATGAAGTTGTGGCACATAACCGCCGATAATGTAGGTGGGGTCTTGACCAAGTTGTTGTAACATGAAAGCGGTCATGGCAGTGGTCGTGGTTTTGCCATGCGTGCCAGCAATGGCAATGCCCCGTTGCCCGACCATCATTTGCCCTAGCCATTCATCCCGTTTATAGATTCGTAATCCCAGGTCACGGGCCGCGCACAGTTCAGGGTTATCCGCGGAAATGGCGGAGGAAATAATGACCGCCTCAATATCAGGCGTGAGATTGGCTGCTTGATGACCGATAAAAATAGTCGCGCCGAGTTGCTTAAGCCGTTCTGTCATAACGGAGGCTTGCATGTCTGAACCAGAAACAATATAATTTTGTTGTAATAATACGGTGGCGATGGCGGAAAGCCCCGCGCCACCAATACCGATTAAATGAAGGTGTGCCATGTTTAGACTAAGCAGGAGTGCAACGGCTTTAGCTGTTGCCAAATGATTTTATGACTTACGCAAAACCCTCACCCCGACCCTCTCCCACAGGGCGAGGGAGTAAAACTTCCCTCCCTTTGGGGGGGACTGAGGGGGGGATTTTACCTTTTTGCGTAAGTCCTAGATTTATAGTAACGTCTAAAGCCGTTGTACTCCTGTTGATAATAACTATTTATTACAAAAAGACCTCAGTAGGTTTAAACCACCGAGGTCTTTGTTTCAATTGAAATGATTGATTATTAACTATAAAACGGCGGTATACGACGATAATTCAGCCGCATACCTTCATTACTTTTTTCAATCGCGACCCGTGATTTAACAAAGGCAAAAAAGAAGAGCATACCCGTGACAATGACCAGCCAGGGTATCATGCTATCTAAAATTGTTATATTTGGCAAGCTAGTGGCCTTAATCAACAGGTCTGAGGAGGCATGTTGGATGCCGTTGCTACCAGAGAGAACAATATCACCGGTTTGTTGTTGCATGCCCACCCCGCCAGGTAAAGCCCGTCCATCCAGATACTCACGAAGAATCCCGGTAATGACTGAACCATTAAGCAGGCCAATGACCCCGCCAAACAATTGCCCTATCATGGTAGGGCGATTAGGAAGGCTAGAAACCCGCCCCAACAAAATTGAACCCGCGATACTGAGTAAAAAAAGATTGAGCCAAGTATTAGGGCTATTGGCATCAACCAGATAAGGGGCTGCTTGAGCCGAGGAAGTCATCGCCACGACCATTTGAGTATCCCCCTTAGTTACGGTATCTACCGACATGGGAACTAAAGTGGCGACCAGGGTAATGATAGTATTCAAATAATCTATGGCCGATTTAGCCCATTCGGGATTCTTAAGAAAGAAAACAAACAGGGCTAAAACCGCCGTGGTAAACATTTCTTTCCACCACCCTCTTAAAAATCCGGCGAAGGTAAATGCGGCCACAATATAAAGGGATAGGGTTGTCCAATCTATTTGCATTATGCTAACCTCATCTTACAAAGTTGAGTCATTGTTAATTTTTAAACCTCACAGGTTTTAGAAACCTGTGAGGTTTTCCGCCAAACTCAGCAACTTAATTTAGCCACTGTAACCATAAGGGGTTTTGTAGTCAATCTTAATAAAACCCGCTTTACTCTTAGAGAATTTACCGCGGTTGTTCATGGCCGTCAAGAAAATCGCGACCCCCGCAATGATAATTACCCAGGGTAACACACTATCCATTAACGTAAAATTAGGTAAGTTAGTCGCTTGAATAGTGACTTCTGAAGTTGCCATTCCTGCCACTTGACCACCCACCCGCGCCACTTGAGCTGGCCCTAAGGCGTTAGGCAAATTACGCCCACTCATATACTCCCGCACCAAATTGAGCATGATAAAGCCATTAAAGCCGCCCACTAACGCCCCAAATAAGCCACCTAAGGGGGTTACTTTAAACTTCATGGGTAATGAAGAACGCCCCGTCATCGTGGAGAGAAAGACCAATAACACCATGAACATTAACCAAATACTAGGGTCGCTGCCATCAAGCTGATAGGGCAAACCAGCCGTGGTTTTAATCGCCAAAACATCAGAAAAAAACATACTAAAGGTGGCGGGCGAGAATGACCAAGCAATGGAAATTAGCCAATTCAAGGTGTTAATGAGGGATTCAGCAAATTGCTTTTGTTGTAATAACACCAGCAATAAAACCAACACGCCTGTAGTAATGCCCTCTTTCCACCAGCCCCGATATAAACCTGCTAAAGCAAAAACTCCGACAACAAAATATGTGAGTACCACCCAATTAACTGCCATAATGATTCTTTACCTCCAAGATTTGTTCAGCTAAATGAGTCGCGGCCTTTGGTTTGGCTAAAGCATAACAGGCTCGACTCATTTGAGCTAAAGTTTGCGGATTTGTGGTTAACGTGATAATAGTTTCGCGCAAAACTCGTATTATGTCAACCTCTTGCACTAAAATTGCGGCCTGGTGTTCGACCAAATATTGAGCGTTCAAGGTTTGATGCGCGCCTGCATGAGGATAGGGGATTAAAATGGAAGGCAACCCCATCGCGGGGAACTCACCCAACACGCTTGCACCCGCGCG